>NZ_DASQNA010000022.1 GCF_035645195.1 Paenibacillus sp.
AATGGCTCGTTTCTTTACATCAAAGCTATATGTTTCAAGCTTCTGCCCTTTCTTTACCATGACGAAAAGCACCCCCTATAGTATTCATCGGTTTTAAACACAGGGTGTTTATCCAATGTCCACTATAAGGGGTGCACTTCATATAAAGCGGGGCTTTTTCTTTTTTGGAGGTCAGGGATGAGCAGTATAGGTGAGCGAGTAAAGCACATTAGAAAATTACATAAGTTAAATCAAAAAGATTACTCTGCAGCAATTAACATTTCGTAGGGGCGAATCCGCGAGATTGAAAAGAATATATGTAAACCCTCTACAGACACGTTTTTTGGCGGAGGGAACCAGTATAGGTCCTAATTTCCATTTAAGGCAAGCGGCAGATTAAGACTACGAGAGTCTGTATCCTTAAAGAAAAGTCGAAAATCCTTGTTGAGTGTGAGTAATGAAAATGACCCCGCCATGAGGTTTTCCGCGATCTAGAATGGCTTGTCCTTGACTCTTACTTTTCGAAATATCTAGACTGATAAATCGTTTCATATCCCTTTCCCTTTGGCCGGCAGGCAGGATAATGCAATGAGTAAACGGACAACCTAAGTTACAAATGGAGGGCACCGCTACTTATTGACTTAGAGTGTACTCTAAGTGTTAGTCTCTTTTTGTGCGACAAATTTATTAATGGAGACGATTGCGTTGACATATTCTATTGGCGAACTTTCAAAAATCGTTGGGGTAAGCGAACATACTTTGAGGTTTTATGAAAGGGAAGGCTTAATAAAAGTAAACAGAGACGATAACAATATCAGGGTTTATTCGGAAGAAAATAAAACATGGGTAGAAGCTTTGCTCCACCTAAAAAAAACGGGGATGTCACTAAAAGACATGAAGCAATTTGCCATGTGGGGGCATGTGGGGAATGAAACAATGGGAGAACGATTAGATCTACTTAAAAATCATCGCAAAAAAGTAGTGGAAGAATTGAAGAAGCTTCAACAAAGTTTAGAGTTTCTGGATGATAAAATTACTTTTTATGAAAATGAATTGGGAGACTGTTTCTCTAAGTAGCCTGTTGCTTTTTCCAAAAGGAAAAAAATTAAAGTGAAAAACCACTTGCTTTAAAGTGCACTCTAAGGAGTAACCTAGTGTTGCTCCATTTAGATTCAGGAAGGAATACGCGGTGAAAAAATGGAGAAAATTAAGATTACAAAATTAGGAGGAGTAATTTATGGCCAACAATAAAGTTTGGTTTATCACTGGTGCCGGTCGCGGTATGGGGGTTGACATTGCAAAAGCTGCTCTTGCGGCTGGACATCGTGTAGTTGCTACCGGGCGTAATACCGACAAGGTATCCAAAGTTCTGGGCGAGAACGATAACCTGCTGGTCGTAAGACTGGACATTACTAATCCTTCCGATGCAGAAGCTGCTGTCAAGGCAGCAGTTGATCGATTTGGCAGCATTGATGTGCTGGTCAACAACGCTGCCAACTTCTATGCAGGATATTTTGAGGAGCTGACTCCTGAAAATATCGAGCGTCAAATTGCTACCAACCTTATTGGCCCGATGAACGTCACCCGTGCTGTATTACCTATGATGCGTAAAAATCGTTCCGGCCACATCATTTCCATCTCATCAATCGCGGGTCTTGTTGGACAAGAATATGTTTCTGCTTATTGCGCTTCGAAGTTCGGTCTAGAGGGATGGATGGAGTCTCTGCACCATGAAGTCGCTCCGTTTGGTATAAAAACCACCATCGTTGAGCCGGGCTTCTTCCGCACCGAATTGTTGGAGCCGGAGTCGACATTCTGGCCTGAGTTGACAATCGACGATTATGCCGAGCGCTCCAATAAAAGCCGTACTATGTTTGAGTCAGTAAATGGCAGACAGCCTGGAGACCCAGCCAAACTTGCTAAGGCGCTGCTCATTATTGCAGACGAGAAGGAGCCTCCGGTACGCTGGATAGCTGGAGCTGATGCAATTGCTGGTGCTGAGCAGAAGGTAGCAGAACTCCAACAGCAGATCAATGCCTACCGTGATTTATCAACTTCACTTGCACATGAAGACGCATAATTACGAGTTAACGATGCTGATATTCTGAATTGCAACAGTTTGTAATAAGCTAACTGGACACGTTAATGGAATCAATAGGGAGCAGATCACCTCAGTAACTGCTCCCTGAATTGAAGTAACACATTAATTAATTAGTAAGTAACCAGCGATCCCTTGGATTTGCGACCTTCTCCTTTATAACGGCAACGGTTGCTCGGCGTGAGACCGTTCATTTTGAGGACTGTATATGTTTGTATTATCCCTAAACTATCTTCTTCATAAGATTGCAATCTCTCACTTTAATCATACACCCAAAAAGTTATGAGAAAGGAGGATTTCAATGTCCTCGGATAAACAAGTTGCACTTGTCACTGGTGGGAATCGAGGAATTGGATATGAACTGGTCAAACAATTGGCTTTGAATAGTTTTAAGGTCATTTTGACAAGTCGGGATCCTGAAATCGGTCATGAAGCTGCGCAAAAACTTAAGGAGTCAAATCTGGACGTTTCGTTTATGGTGATGGATGTGGACGATCGACAAAGCATACGCCAAGCAGCTATTACAGTAAATGATAGATATGGAAGATTAGACGTTTTGGTTAATAATGCTGGCGTGTATTTGGATGAGAATGAAAAGTTATTAACTATGGACCCTTCTATTCTAGACAAAACAATGGCAACTAATTTCTTCGGTGCTTACCATGTCATCCATTCCTTTATCCCACTCATGGAAAAGCAAGGCTATGGGAGAATTATTAATGTTTCTTCAGGATATGGGACAATGAGAGAAATGGCCGTTCAAGGAGTAGGCGCCTATAAGTTGTCTAAACTTTCTTTGAATGGATTGACACAATTGGTAAGTGCAGAAGTCAAAGGAGATATCAAAATTAACGCGGTCTGTCCGGGATGGGTAAGTACAGATATGGGTGGCCCATCTGCTCAAAGAACCCCAAAGCAAGCAGCTGAGTCTATCCTTTGGTTAGCGACTATTGGACCTGAGGGGCCTAATGGGGGGTTCTTTAGAGATGGAAAACGAATCGATTGGTAACATTATAGTATAGAAGAATAAATCTTATGTATAAGGTGGAGAGGTCCGGCTAGCTAAGGCGTTGATTACGATCGCGAGCCAGGTGGAGCCACCGGTACGCCGGGCACTTCTTTGCAGTGATAAGGCTACTGGTCAGATGATCGGCATAACAGGAAACCTTGTGAATAAGTGGCAACAATTTACCAAAACACAGCAAGCTTACTCTTGAAAAGATGGTTACGTGGGTAAGTGTTCTCCCCCTTTCACCTTAGAAAGATGGAAGTGTTTACTATTACCAAGTTTTTAATAAGAAAGGATGTCATTTAAATGTCAAATATCCAAGATAAGGTTGTCATTATTACGGGCGCCTCTAGTGGAATTGGTGCAGCTACTGCAAAAGAACTTGCATCTAAAGGTGCGAAGTTGGTACTGGCAGCTCGTCGCGAAGATCGATTAAGAAAATTACAAGAAGAGATCCAAAATAAAGGTGGGCAAGTCATTTACAAAGTGACCGATGTTGCCTCACAAGAACAAGTGGAAGAGCTTGCTAAATATACTCTTAAAGAATATGGGAAAGTAGATGTAATGGTTAATAATGCAGGTGTAATGCCACTATCACCTATTTCTCAGCTGAAAGTTAAGGAATGGGATACAATGATTGATGTTAACATCAAGGGTGTATTATATGGTATTGCTGCTGTTCTTCCGTCCATGAGAGAAAGAAAAGAAGGGCATATCATTAACGTTTCCTCAATAGCTGGTCACTTAGTATTCCCTACTAGTTCAGTATATAGTGGTACAAAGTTTGCTGTACGAGCCATTACAGAAGGTCTTCGTAGGGAAGAGTATAGCAACAATATTCGTACAACCATTATCTCGCCAGGGACTATTGATACAGAATTACTAGATGCCATTTCAGATTTAGAATTAAAATCTACATTCGTTGAAGCTAATAAAAAAGTTCAAATCGAGCCTGCTAGCATTGCTCGTGCCATTGCATTTGCCATTGAACAACCATCAGATGTAGCGGTAAATGAGATGATTATTCGTCCAACCATCCAAGAACTGTAAAATCAACATATTTGTAATGAGGAGTCCCACTTTTTGGGGGCTCCTTGTGCTTATGGATAAAACCGTTTATGACCTTGGGGAAGCTGTTCTTATTTATAGCATGCTATATGTTGTAACAAAATAGAACCTTCCAACTAATGTGAAATTTTCTCCTGGTTTATTCCGCATATATGGGTTTTGGACCAAGCGCCATGTTGCAGCATTGGGCTCTGTTCAATGATTACAAAATTGGGACTTAATCATCAATGAAAGTTTTTTTGTTCTCAAATACTCTTCGACTGCTGACTCTACGATACCTCGTGGACGGAAACGATTGTGCTATTTGTATGCCGTTGGACACGATATTACCGACGAAGTCAGCGCTGCTGTCTTAAAGGAATATCGTAAAACAGTTCTTCCTCCGGAAGTCATTGCTAATGCCATGGCGTATGCGATTGAGCAACCGGATTATGTGGATGTAAGTGAAGTTATTGTGCGTGAAAAGAGCAGAATGTAAAAAGCATCAAATAAACAGTGGATGTTGTCTCGTCTTTTGAAGCAATTGATGGATTGCGGTCTGCGTGAATCGTGAAATAGCGCAAAAGTACGCACCTTATTTGCTGGAATTATAAGGAGTAGGAGGATCATCCCATACCTTTGGGAAACTTCTTCGGCGCTTACCACGCTCATGGAAAAGCATAGATATGGGAGAATTATCAATGTTTCATCAGATACGGATATGGGTGGTGCGTTTGCTACACGAACTCCGCAACAAGCAGCAGAGTCAATCCTTTGGTTGGCGACGATTGGACCTGATGGACCCAATGGTATGTATTTTAGAGATGGTAAAAAACCGAATGATAACTGTGCCCGGAAAGTCCGAGCATGATAATCCTGCCACTTCAGGGAACGAGCCCGTCAAACTTAAAATGGTGCATTGGATCGAAACCAAGTCGGGAACCGTGGTGTCGGAGATCAACGAAAGGTTCCAAAAGGAATATCCCAATATTGAGGTTCTAGTCGAATATGCTCCGGTGGATCACTACCAAAGCATCATTCGCAGCCGGTTTCACCCGCATTCAAGACGGGGACCTACTATTTTCTTAACCAAAACTGGCCGCCAGGCGCCCAGGGTAAGTTGTTCCAGGTGATTCAAGAGTTGATGGCCGGCGCGAAGACTAATTCGGTCGATCAATTGCTCAGAGAATTGGACCGATTCGAAAGTGAGGGAATGAAATGGAATATGTAAAGCATGTATCGCTGCGGGACCGAGCGGAGAGATTGTATGACGAAGGAGACTCTGAAAATGGATCATAAGGCCAATAACCATCCACTCAGGTTAGCTCTGCTGTTAGCAGTTTTTTCTGCGCTCGGGCCATTTACAGTCGACATGTATCTCGCATCATTTCCGCAGATGATGACTTTTTTTGATACAACCGCATCGATGATCCAGGCAAGTTTAATGGCCTGCTTGCTGGGATTGGGTTTGGGGCAGCTTGTATTTGGTCCTTTAAGCGATATACATGGCAGACGCAAACCACTGTTGTTCTCCATGATGTTGTATCTCCTTTCTTCTCTCTGCTGCACTGTTGCGCCTAATATTGAAATCTTCATTGCTTTGCGAATTGTACAAGGATTTGCCGCCTCTGCTGGGCTTGTTATTTCTCGAGCAATTGTTCGCGATATGTATAACGGAGTAGAGTTGACTAAATTCTTTGCGCTTCTTACGATGATTAGCAGCGCCGCTCCCTTGCTTTCACCACTTGCCGGGAGCACCGTCATTACTTTTACCTCATGGGAGGGTGTATTTATCTTCTTAGGGCTGCTGGGAATCTGTTTAACCGCCATAACAACATGGGGATTAAAGGAAAGTTTGCCTGTAGAGCAGCGTGTTCCGAATAACTTCATGGAGCTATTGGGAAACTATAAAACCTTGATCCGAAATCGGATATTTATGGGTTATGCTCTTGTAAAAGGATTTTTATTCGCAGGCGTGTTTGCCTATGTATCAGGAACGCCATTTATTTATCAAAACATTTACGGTGTGTCGCCTCAAGTATTCTCGATGCTGTTTGCCATGAATGGAATCAGTATTATGATAGGATCTCAGCTAGTCAAACAATTGGCAGGACGAATATCCGAACGCCACATTCTTCTGATCGGATTGGTATTAGCCTTTATTACCAGCGTTTCGGTTCTTTGCGTAGTCTTATATCAGGGTCCATTCTTTGCACTGATTATTCCACTCTTCTTTTTTACTACATCGATTGGAATCGTTGGACCGGTTGCGTTTACATTAGGAATGGAATTGCAAGGGCATATTGCCGGCGGCGCTTCCGCCATTCTAGGCATCCTTCCGTTTTTATTAGGTGCTATTGCTTCCCCGCTTGTGGGGCTTGCGGGTGAATACTCCGCAGT
Organism: Paenibacillus sp.; assembly: GCF_035645195.1. NCBI lineage: Bacteria > Bacillati > Bacillota > Bacilli > Caryophanales > Paenibacillaceae > Paenibacillus > Paenibacillus sp. Next base: position 6,534 of record NZ_DASQNA010000022.1, read on the forward strand.
ACCGCTCGGTGTCATTCTTATTACGACCAGCTTGTTGTCTATTATTATTTATGTAACCATGACTAAGAAAGTCAAATCAGAACCCGCTGCACAATTTCGCGATGTGCGAAGTACTTGATTTTTTCAACATCATTTCTTGATTTTTCGGGTAATCTGTCTTCCGATTTGCTTGTACAATAAGAGCACAGAAATACAGGTTTTTCAGATGATGGCCGGGGAGTTCCTCTCCGGCCCGGTTTGATAAATGGGAAGGAATACAACTTGGAACGCCTATGGAGAAAAGTGTTTATTCTAACCTGATTTATATTTTCGGGGATTCCTGTAGAAATTCAGTTAAATCTAAGGATTTTAAAAATGAAAGGAGGATTATTAAATGTCAAATTCAAAGGGACTTACTGCTACACAGAAAATAATAGGAGATTTTGATCCAATCATCAAAAAAGTTTTAATCATTGAAGATGAAATAAACATTGCGAGAATCATTAAATTAGAGCTTGAACATGAAGGATACAAGGTAGAAACAGCAGAAAACGGCATAATAGGGCTTGAAAAATTTAGCAACGGACAATGGAACCTTGTGTTACTCGATATTATGCTTTCAAAGTTAAACGGGATGGAAGTCCTTCGAAGAATTCGGACTTCAGGGGACATGACACCTATTATCTTATTGACAGCAAGGGATTCAATTCCTGATAAAGTGAGCGGGCTTGATCATGGAGCGAACGATTACATTACTAAGCCATTTCAAATTGAGGAATTGTTGGCAAGAATTCGTGCGTGTTTACGAATAAACCAAATGATGGAGGAAAAAGTAGACGAACAAATATTAACTGTTGCAAATTTAAAAGTTGATAAAAAAACACGAATAGTAACACGTGATTCCACAAATATTGAATTGACTCCTCGAGAATTCAATTTGCTTGTTTATCTGATACGGCATAAAAACCAAGTTCTAAACCGAGAGCAAATTTTAACGCATGTATGGGGCTTTGATTATTACGGAGATACAAACGTTGTAGATGTATATATTAGGTATTTGCGTAAAAAAATAGAGGATTCCTTTCATTTTCCGCTTATCCATACAGTGCGTGGAGTTGGATATGTCATAAAGGAGTAATGTTTGTGAATATCCGAAATAAAATCATTTTGTTGTTAACTGTTTCAGTGCTATTGATCAGCATTACGATTAATACATCCATTTATTTTTTCTTCTATACCATTACAACCAACGATAAATTAAATTACGTTCGTTTACAGGCTGAAAATATTGTTGGTCAATTGAAAGCTGTTACTAATGATGCGAAAATATTTTATATTTTAAATTCGCAATTACCGTTGAATGGAATGATTCGTGTTGTGAATGATGATTCACATCCCGTTATGACCATTACAAAAGAAACGGAATTTACAGAGTTTAAACCAATATTTAAACACTCGCAAACAGTTGAATTAATATCAGTGAACAAAGTTAAGTATGCCGTTGCGAGTTTTCCAATCATATGGCACGACGGAAATATTATGATGTTAGAAGTTACAGCAAGTTTAGCATCATCATACGATAGTTTAAAAATTTTGAAGCTTGTGTTAATTGCCGCTTCACTTATTGTTCTGATTCCTTCATTTTTAGCCGGAAGAATGATAAGCAATATCATTTTAAAACCAATTAAATCAATGATTGAAACGATGGAGGAAATTCAGCGAAAGAGCATATTTAAAAAGCTTGAGTTAAAAACACAATCAAAAGATGAATTATACAAATTGGGAAGTACGTTTAATAAGATGATGGATATCTTAGCAAAAAACTTTGAAAAACAACAGCAATTCGTGTCTGATGCTTCTCATGAATTAAAAACACCGTTAACTGTTATTGAAAGCAACGCAAGCATGCTGAAACGATGGGGGATGAAAGATCAGGCTCTATTGGAGGAATCTATAGATGCAATCTATTCAGAAGCCGTCAGAATGCAAGAAATGACAAAGCAAATGCTTATGCTTGCAAATCATGATGCAGAATGGAATTTAGATATAAAAAAGGTGGACTTTATTTCGCTCAGTAAAGAGACAAGTAAACTGATTAAAAATGCTTATGGCCAAGAGATTTCTGTAAACACTATACATGACAAAGTTATCGCAAGTGCAGATAAGCAAAAAATGAAGCAACTATTGTTTATCTTGCTTGATAATGCAATAAAATACAGCACATCACCTATTGAGCTAAATGTTGGATATGAGAAAGGGAACGTTTTTTTCACTGTTAAGGATTATGGGATTGGCATACCGCAAGAAGATATCGCACATATTTTTGATCGCTTTTATCGGGTCGATAAAGCGAGAAATCGGGAAACTGGGGGAACTGGACTTGGTTTATCCATTGCAAAACAGATTGTGGATTCTCATGGAGGAAACATAAATGTCGTTAGTAAAGAGGGAGAAGGAACAAGTTTTACTGTAACTTTAAAAATAGATGCTTTTTCGGGGGAGAATTTACATGTAACACAATTGAAAGAATATTTGACTGAAAATTCAGAAAAAATTTCAGGTGAAAAGATTGTCTCTTTATCAAATATTCGAGCAGGATCTAAATTGTGAGAAGAGCCCCAGAAGTCATAGGGCTCTTCTTTTTTTTTTGATTTCTAACAAAACTCTAATCAATTTCTAATCATTCTATAAGTTCCTTCTAATTTTAAAAACTTAAAATGAGATTAAGGTTATAAAAAGGAGGGGAAATGAACAATTTCATATAACCATTGGACAAGGGGTAGCGAATATGGCTATAACACTTTTTCTGACCCGACTATTAAAATGCATTTGAAAAAAAGGAGGATTTAATATGAGAAAAATTAAGGCTTTTGCGATTGTTTCCATGTTGTTTGCATTTTTACTAGCTGGCTTTAATGCGGGACTGACTGGTGGAAGTGCAGAGGCTTCAGGTAAAAAAGCAGGTAAAAAAGAAAATGATAAAGTTACTATGGAAACCATTACGTTTAAAAATGGTGTATGGGATATGGCGGGGAATGTGTTTTATCCAGAAAATTTTGATAAAAAACAAAAGTACCCAGCAATCGTGTTCACGCACCCGGCTGGTGGAGTTAAGGAGCAAACAGCAGGACTTTACGCACAACGTATGGCGGAAAAAGGCTTCGTTACTTTAGCTTTTGATGCGAGTCACCAAGGTGCAAGCGAAGGCGAGCCGCGTTTTTTGGAAAACCCAACAGAACGTGTGGGCGATATTTTTGCGGCAGTTGATTATTTAACGACACTACCATATGTGGATCAGGAGAGAATTGGCGCAGTTGGAATTTGTGCCGGTGGAGGATACACAATTGCCGCAAGTGCACTTGACCACCGAATTAAAGCGGTCGCTGGGGTAAGTACTTACGATTATGGAGCAGCTTTTCGGGATGGTTTTCCGAATGAGGGATCCGGAAATCCGGAAGACCAACTTGCTGCTTTGAAATCTGCAAGTGATGCTCGTACAACAATTGCGAACGGCGGTGAACCAGAATATCTTCCTTATGTGCCAAATTCTGAAGATGAACTTACGGAAGATTCGCCAACAACTGCAATAGAGGCGTATGAATACTACCGTACAGACCGCGGTTCCCACCCAAATTCACAGAATAAAATGTTGGCAACAAGTACTTTATATATGATGAACTTTGATCCGTTCGCAAATATAGATAAATGGCTGACACAACCGTTAATGCTGATTTCTGGCGATATTTCGGAATCACGTTATTATTCGGAACGTGCGTATGAAAAAGCAGTTACGAGTGATAAAGAATTGGTGCTTGTTGAGGGAGCAACTCATGTAGACATGTATGATGTGCCTCAATATGTAAACCAAGCTGTTACTAAGTTGACGACTTTCTTTAGTGAAAAAATGTAAATGAAAAAAGAAGTCGTCGCACCGACTTCTTTCAGACGGTAGACAAAAAGGTATTCAATTCATTGATTTTGAATTGAATACCTTTTTCGCAAGCAGGGTGGAGTCCCGGCGAAACTATCTAAGGCGCTGGCGCTGATTAAAATTTAAATATCAACGGAAAGACTTGCCGAGGCAACTTGGTATTCAAAAAATAAAAAAAACACTTGATATAGAGTGAACTCTAAGGATTAATCTATTCCTGCACCATTTAAATACATGAAGGGAATAACCATTACAAATTCCTAACAACTATTATCTTAACTTGGGGAAAGGAAATAATATGAAAAAACAAATAATTTCGGCACTCCTATTGCTGCTATCCCTCACGCTTGCCGCTTGCAACAGCAACTATGACACAAATGACATGTCCCAACAGGAGCCATCTGGTAACACTCCCCAACAGGATGCGTCTGCTGACACTTCCCAACAGGATGCATCTGGTGACACTTCCCAACAAGAGCCATCGGAGCCATCTGGGTATGACCGCGAACTTGTCAAATTCCCTGAGAACTACGATAAGGGCGTGAACTACGCGACTGTGACTCGAGGAAATATCAGGGAGGAGGCTTACACGAGCCGGGAAGCGATCGAAGCGGTGCAGAACGGCCAGCCGATCCCGAGCGGTACCGTAATTGTTCTTGAGATTTATGAGGATGAAGAACTTTTTGACATCTTCGTGATGGAAAAGCGCACTGGCTGGGGCGACCAGAAACCCCCCGAGGACCCGCGTAACGGGGATTGGCTATTCCAGGAATTCAATGCTGACAAGTCGTTGGGATACGACGTCATCGGTCGCTGCTTTTCCTGCCACGCGAATCAGGAACGGGATGACCACGTGTACACGTTAGATGAGATGAAGAGTTATGAACTTGAGGATGTTACAGGATCGAAGGACAGTAGTACAGAATCTAGGTTCGCAGGTATCCCTACGGAGGACTGGGAGGTAAACGTGATATCTCCTCATAATGAAAAAAGTAGATTAATAGGCAATGAGGGTAAAGCAGGAATAATCGCGAACGTTCTTTTGACGATGTATTTACAACAAAATATAAACCAATAGATGTGTTGCCATGTAAGGATATTTTGCATTCCGAACAGAAAGAGGACTATGCTTTGAATCGAAAGATGTTATTCAAGCTGGTAATAGACGTTGTGATGACTGTTCTTATGTTAATCGCAATGGCTTACCAAATTACGGAGAATAGAATCCATGAATTCGTCGGTGTTTCGGTCTTTGTATTATTTATCGCCCATAATTTTCTAAATCGATACTGGTATCGTGCGATACTAAAGGGAAAGCTCAATCCAAGGCGTATTCTGCAAATCGGACTCAATTTGCTTTTTCTGCTGGCAATGGCTGTGATGATCATATGTGGAATACTCATATCCAGCGATGTATTTCCCTTTCTTGCGGTAGATAATGACATGATTTTCAGGCAAATCCATGTTCAGACTGCCTATTGGGGGTTTATCATCATGGCGATACACATCGGCTTTTCTTGGGGAATCATTATCCATTCAATAAGAAGGATGACGGGAATCACAGGCACTAACCGTTTTCGCACCATTGCGTTGCGTATTTTGTCGGTGTTCATTGTGATCTATGGGGTACGCTCTTCCATCGAGAGAGAGATGGGGGCCAAGCTGATGGTTTATGACCCATTTTATTGGTTCGATGATGATACCATGATCCGCTTTTTAATTGACCACTTATCGATCATGGGCATCTATATTTGCGGGACACATTATGCTTTGAAATTTTTTCAGAAGCAGGAACAAAGAGCAGTTCAACTAAATTGATACCCGATGCAGCTGTTGGGGCGGTTGAGCTTTCATTTTTCAAGCCGCCCAAGTCTTTCCTTTTTCAATATACCCCGATCTCGGGATTTTCATTCGCCGGAAGCTTGCCTTTTCACAGGGCAACTTATACAACTACAGGTGACTATCAAGTCCTTTTATATAGGGGTTTTTCATAATGGAACATGTAAATGAACGTGTAATTTGCGAATGCGGACATGCGAACCCGCACGGAACCATTCTTTGCGGATCATGCGGGAAACAAGTCGGTGAAGCACTTCCGGAAAGATCATTCGATATGCGTTATGAAGGAAGTGCAAGACGTTCACAAACGTATAAAAAAACGCCTCCGGATATGATTTGGAATTTTTTCTCGTCCGTAAAAGTGGGGATCTGGATTATTGCTCTTATTGTAATCGCGTCTGCGATGGGAACCATTTTTCCTCAGCAGATGTATATTCCCCAAAATGTTGCGCCGGAAGATTTTTATCAAGATCAATACGGCTTTCTGGGCCAAATATACTATCAATTGGGTTTTAACAATCTATATGGTTCATGGTGGTATTTCCTGCTGTTGGCCGCTCTGGGAATATCGCTTGTGATCGCAAGTTTGGATCGAGTGGTTCCTCTATATCGCGCTTTGAAAAATCAAGGCGTTACGCGGCATGAAAGCTTCATGCGAAGACAACGTCTTTTCAGTGAAACAAGAGTGAAAGAAAATACAGATGAACAGCTGGATGTTCTCATAACCAAATTAAAGAATAAACGATATCGTATTCTGGAAGAAAACGGAAATTATTTGGCCGAGAAAAATCGATTTTCAAGATGGGGACCGTATGTAAATCATACGGGCCTTATTATCTTCCTTATCGGAGGAATGCTCCGATTTATACCGGGGATGTATGTAGACGAAATGCTTTGGATTCGTGACGGTGAAACAAGCGTTATTCCGGGAACGAATGGAAAGTATTATTTAAGCAGCGACAAGTTTATTTTGGAAACTTATCAAATCGAGCAAGAGGATGAAGTATTTGCGAATGCCCTGTCACGAGTTGGAGACGGAAATATCGTTAAAAATTTTCAAACGAATGTAACCTTGTATGAACGTAACGGCGAGATCCTACCTGGAATCACACCCGAGCTCGTAAAGGTAAAGGATTACCAAATCAAAGTGAATCAACCTTTGAAACATAATTCGTTTGCTCTTTACCAAACTTCCTATAGATTAAATGAACTCAATAAGATGACCTTTCGTCTAGAGGATAAAGAGACGGAAACAAGCTTTGGCCAGATTACGATCGATTTATTAAATCCGGAAAAAAATTATGATCTGGGCAATGAATATAAAGTTGAGATTTTAGAATATTACCCCGACTTTTATTTTGATCGTGCAGGCCGGCCTGCAACAAGGTCACAGGTTCCCGACAATCCGGCATTTTTCTTTAACATGATCTCTCCAGAAAACCCGGATGGCGAAACAAGCTTTGTTGCCATACGAAATACATTTGAACCAAACGGAGATAATCAATTCCAAATGAAATTTGAAAATGTTGAAACGAAAAATGTATCGGCCCTTACCGTTCGTAAGGACAATACGTTATGGTTTCTTGGGTTGGGAGGAGCTATTTTCATGATTGGAGTTATACAAGGGATGTACTGGAACCATAGGAGAATATGGATTAGGAGAAGCGGCGACGCAATCTTAATTGCAGGGCATACAAATAAAAATTGGTATGGGATCGGAAATGAAATAAACCATATTTTAAAAGAAACCGGCTTTCAAGAATTAACTGATCAAACAGGATAAGCGAAAATAGATAGGAAAGAGGTAAATAATGATCGCTATTAGCAGTAACCTGCTTTATGCAGCATTCTTGTTATATTTACTTTCCACCTTTCTGTTTGGTGGAGCGATTCGCGATCGGAGAAAACAATACGATAAACCAAGTAAATGGGCTGCAGCCGCAATAAGTGTGACCATTCTAGGCTTTATTGCCCATATGGGATATTTTGTAACAAGATGGATGGCTGCCGGACACGCGCCGGTGAGCAATATGTTCGAGTTTGTAACCGCATTTTCGATGATGTTCGTGTTGGCATTCATCATCCTTTATTTTTTGTATAAAGTGTCAATCTTGGGTTCATTCACCTTGCCGATTACGTTATTAATGATTGCCTATGGAAGCTTGTTCCCGACAGATGTTTCTCCATTAATACCGGCACTGCAATCGGATTGGCTTGCGATCCATGTAACGACAACGGCACTAGGTTCAGCAGTATTAGCCAGCAGCTGTATTGCAGGTATCATTTATTTACTTCGTTCTGTCGACCAGACGAAACCGTCCATGAAAACCTTCTGGCTTGAAGTAATCATGTATTCCATCGTGGCAACACTTGCTTTTATTATCATTACATTGGTTTTTAGAGGATTGCAATATGAAGCTGTTTATCAAGGGTTCGATCAAAATGGCCGGGAGACGGAGATCACTTACAACCTTCCTTCACTTATAGGGCCTAATCAAGGCGAGTTGCTTACAGAAGGTAAAATGGAAGCTTTCGTCGAGGTACCGGCTGTTATCGACGCAGGAAAATTAAATACAGTCATTTGGTCTGTTATCTCGGGTTTTCTTTTATACCTATTCCTTAGGCTGATTTTAAGGAAAAGAATTTCTGCAGCTCTTCAGCCCTTAACAAAGAATATTAAGCTTGATTTGGTTGATGAAATTGGATATCGATCGGTTGCGATCGGATTTCCGATATTTACTTTGGGCGCACTCGTTTTTGCGATGATATGGGCTCAAATTGCTTGGACACGTTATTGGGGATGGGACCCTAAGGAAGTATGGGCACTAATTACATGGTTATTCTATGCAGCATATTTACATTTACGGCTGGCTAAAGGTTGGCATGGAGAAAGATCGGCATGGCTTGGAGTCATTGGTTTTGGAATCATTATGTTCAACCTGGTTTTTGTAAACCTGATTATCGCGGGATTACATTCTTACGCCTGATAAGTAAGGAGGTTCAGATGGGGAACAAAAAGACCAGATTTCTTTTTCGCTTGGGTCTGCTGCTTATTATGATTTCGGCCATAACTTACGCGTTTTATCAGCAATTCTTTACTGAAAAAGATCGGGTTCAGGCTGGAGATCAAGCACCTGATTTTGTACTTGAAGATCTGGAAGGAAATCAAGTTCAGCTATCAGACTTAAAGGGAAGAGGAGTTTTTTTGAATTTCTGGGGGACATGGTGCAAACCATGTGAGCAGGAAATGCCTTATATGGAGAGTCAGTATCATCGCTATAAAAACCTGGGTGTAGAAATATTAGCTGTTAATATTGCGGAAAGCGACATTGCCATTGAATCTTTCGTTGAAAGACATGGACTTACCTTTCCCGTTCTGAAAGATAAAGACCAGGCAGTGACTGAAGCTTATGATATTATCCCAATTCCGACATCATTCTTAATCGATAAGAATGGAAAAGTTCTAAAGGTGATAACCGGCGCTATGACTGAGAAGGATATAGCAAATTACATGGAATTAATAAAATCATGAAAATGATAGTTGTATCTTAGTAGACAGCTAAACTTATTCTTAGCATTCGGTGTTGGATTTTTATCCTTTCTGTGCACGTTTGCCTTTGTACCCAACTTTCCTTTCATATATTACTGGATTGTCAATCAATGATTTGGAGACAGAACGAGGAGTTTTAATAAGAATTCCTTTGGCGGACGGGTTCAACGTTGGGGAGGTCCGATGGAGGAGATTCGTCCCGGCGACGTGATCTGTTCCCGCCAGGCGAGAAACACTGGCATGGTGCTTCTCCAACCACAGCGATGACTCACATTGCCATTCAAGAACGTCTGGACGGCAAGGCGGTCGATTGGATGGAGAAAGTCAGCGACGACGATCAATACCACGCCCAATCGGACTTAATTCTTTTTAAAGTTTTACCATAGAAAAGAAGATTAGGGGTTTTTTTAGACCATGACCAATATCAACAATCAGCATGTGGTTAGACTGGCTTTACTATTGGGTTTGTTTTCGACACTGGGGCCTTTCACGATCGATATGTATTTACCGGCGTTTCCGGCGATTACGAGGCAATTCGGTACGACTGCTTCACTCGTTCAGTTTAGTCTCACCGCTTGTTTACTTGGGCTCGGCGTAGGCCAACTCGTTATGGGTTCGCTGAGCGATGGATACGGAAGGCGAAAACCTTTGCTTATCTCCATGGTCGTTTATGTCATCTCTTCATTAGCTTGCGCATTCTCACCGAATATCGGGTTGTTGATCGTTTTCCGATTCGTGCAGGGTTTCGCTGCTTCAGCGGGCATTGTTATCTCCCGTGCGATCGCACGCGACCTGTACAGTGGTAAAGAACTCACCAAATTTTTTTCGATGCTCGTGCTTGTTAGTAATTTGGGACCACTCGTAGCTCCGGTTGCCGGCAGCGGAGTTCTTACTTTCACGACATGGGTCGGTGTATTTATCGCGTTATCGTTACTAGGAATGTACTTATTAGTGATGACAAAATGGCGTTTAGGTGAGAGTTTGCCACCCGATCGCCGCAGCTCTACAAATTTCGTGCATCAACTGCACAGCTACGGTGTGCTCATGCGAGATCGCCAGTTTCTAGGCTACATGCTGGCACAAGGTATTATGATCGCTGGGGTTTTCGCGTATGTCTCCGGAACGCCCTTTATTTATCAAAATATTTATGGAGCCAGCCCCACTGTATTCGCTCTTCTTTTTGGATCTAACGGCATTGGACTGATCATAGGATCCCAAGTTGTCGGACGGATGGCGCATCGTGTTTCCGAACACGCCTTCGTGTTATTCGGCCTATGGCTTGCCTTAGTGGCAAGTGTCGTTGTCTTATTGGTAGCCATTTTCCATGGCCCACTTTTCACATTGGTCATCCCATTGTTTTTCTTTGTAGCCGCAATCGGGATTACATCAACTGCTGCATTTCCGCTTGCTATGGAAAGTCAAGCCCACATGGCGGGTAGTGCTGCTGCGTTGCTTGGCGTCATTCCTTTCTTGCTAGGTGCGGTCGTCGCTCCGTTGGTCGGCATTGCGGGAGAAGACACTGCCGTTCCTCTTGGCGTCATCATATTATCGTCTAGTACCGCTGCAATGATCGCATATTTCTCACTGGTAAGGTCTAAGCAGGCACTCCAGGCATGAACCTCTGGAAAGGACTCGCGATGAAAATGAAATTACAATCGAATAAATGGAGAATTTGCGGTCGAGGAGTGAACTCATATGAAAAAAATGTTATCGGTGACTCTTGCCCTGGTGATCGTCTACACCCTCACTGGTTGCAGCGGCAATGAGGAAGAAAGTACTCCCAATGGAACAGAGTTTGAAAAAGAAGCTCCAACGGATGAACGAATCCGAGACAGAAGTCAAGGTCCAACGGTTGAAAGCGAGAGTATAGAAGGTGCTAAGATTCGGTTGAAGATCGAAAATGAGGAATTCATTTTTACAATGTATGACAGTCCAACGAGTAGGGACTTTTTGAGCAAACTCCCGCTTACGTTATCATTCGAAGATTTCGGTGGATTCGAAAAAATGAGCGTCTTAGAAGAGGGGCTATCTATGGAAGATGCTCCGGACGGCAACACTCCTATCACCGGAGATTTCGCTTATTACGCCCCGTGGAAAGTTGTGACTATTTTCTATGAGAATCGGAGATATTCCCCCGGACTGATCCAATTAGGTAAGATCGAATCCGGTTTGGACGAGCTCGTGAAAAAACTCGGAGGGATAAATGCTGACTTTATTGTAACGATAGAAAATATGCAATAAAGGAAGGGTGATAGAGTTGAGTACGAAATTGCCCCTCCTGCTTGCAGTCCTACTAATCTTAGGCCGTTCTGCTAATGGAAATCCCGCAGATGGGAAGGGAAATGCTTCAATGTGCAGCAAGAGACTTTCATTGGGGAGGATAATGTAAGGCAGGAAGGGACGCTTGCACCTGTCCAAGCACCTGAAGTGATCGCGATAAATCTAGATGTTCCTTGGTCCATCGAAAAGTTAGGGAATACCTTTTATTTAACGGAAAGACCAGGAAATATCGTAAAGATTGAAACGGAGTAGCTTGCTCAAAGCCTGGATTCGCTAGGCGGGAAGATCTTACGAATGAGTGTAGACGGATCAATTCCTAGCGATAACCCGATCCCGAATTCCTATATATAGTTATGAGCATCGCAATCCTCAAGAATGTCTTGTCAACCTGCCGGGACGTTATATGCAAGTGAACACGGTAATAACGCTAATGATGAAATCAACCGCATCGAATCCGGTCAAAATTACGGCTGGCCGGTGATCCAAGGTTTTGAGGAAAAAGAGGGGACGGCCGTGCCGCAATTCACGTCCGGCGACGGAGAGACTTGGGCGGCGTCCGGGATGAACGAATCCAACGAAAAGTTGTATGTTGCGGCATTGCGAGGAAGCGCCGTTCTAGAATTCGATCTTGCAACGGGTGAACAACGTGAAATCGTAACCGATTTCGGAAGAATTCGGATGTGCGGATTGAGGACAACAATCTTTATTTCATCAGCAATAATTCAGATGGACGCGGCACGCCACAGGAAAATGACGATAAGCTTTATCGAATTTCGCTACCGGAAAGGTAAGTTACAAAGTTCACTAAGAGGATGAGGAGATAGAGAAGATGCATACTGCATTCGCAGAAGATGTGAACATCTTAAATCAGCTCCAATCGAACTTGGAAGGCTGCATTATGGGCAAAGAAAGGGAGGTCGAGTTGCTGCTGACAGCCGTTCTTGCAGGCGGGAACATACTTCTCGAAGACGTGCCCGGAACCGGAAAGACAGTTCTAATTAAAGCGTTGGCACGATCTGTGCAAGGCCGCTTCCAGCGCATCCAATGCAATCCTGATTTGCTGCCTACCGACGTGACAGGAGTATCCATGTACCATCCCAAACAGGAGATGTTTCGATTTCGGCCTGGGCCGATCTTTAGCAACATTGTACTGATCGACGAGATCAACCGGGCCTCGACAAAGACGCAGTCCGCGCTCCTTGAGGCTATGGAAGAGCGCCAGGTTAGCGTGGACGGCGAGTGTTATCCGCTGCCGGAGCCTTTTCTGCTGTTAGCGACGCAAAATCCAATCGATTTCGAAGGTACGTACACGCTGCCGGAAGCGCAGATGGACCGATTTATGCTGAAGTTTCATCTTGGGTACCCCGGCCACGAAACCGAGAAGCGGATTCTGCTCGCTCAGGAAACTGATCATCCGGTTGACCGGATCGAGCCCGTGGTGACGATCGAGCGTCTGACGCAAATGCAGGAACGGGCGAAACGCGTGCACGTCGATGAAGCTATCGTTGACTATATCGTCTCGATCGTGAGAAGCTCGCGCGAACATCCAGCCGTCTATCTTGGAGCCAGTCCACGTGCTTCGGTCGCCATGATGCAAGCGGCGAAAGCGAGGGCGTATTTGCGAAGCCGGGACTACGTTATACCGGACGACATCAAAGATTTGACGCCGTTCGTGCTCGGGCATCGGCTGATTTTACGCCCAGAGGCGAAATTTGACGGGAACGGTCTTGAGTCAATCATTGAGTCGATATTGCTGCAAGTGGGCGTACCCGTCGCCATGGGGAAATAGGATGGGCATGTTCGTTGCGTTTTCGGCTCGTTATTGGGGCATCGTGGCTTTGTTGTTCATTAGTTTGTTGTTTCTTCTGTTTCAAGGCGGTAAGTTCGCTTTCATGCTTTTCAGTATCGTTGCTGCGTTAAGTCTTTATATCCTGTTGGGACGTTGGAGCGGGGTCTCGAATGTGCGCGGCGTCCGAACGCTACCGGACACCGTAAGCGGAGGGACGATTGAGGCAGGAACATCGGTTGCCGTGCATGTGCAAGTGCACATTCCCGGCTTCTGGCCCGTGCCTTACGTAACAATTCAGGAGAAGCTTACACATAGCGGGGGCGAGGAGTATACGATCGAGACGATCCTCATTCCCGATTGGAAGCGACGGGCGGAAGTTTCCTACGTAACGCCCCCGTTGCGAAGAGGAGTGTACCGATTCGAAGACACCGATTGTGCGACCGAAGACATTTTCGGTTTGTTTCGACATCAAGGGCGCCTCCGGTTGCCCTACGCCTTCAAGGTGTTTCCGCAAAGGGTGGACATTCGTGATTGGAAACAGCTACATCATATGTTTCGCGGCAATCCGCATACATCGGCGAGAACACGATTCTATCGGGAGACGGCGCAGGTCAATGGCATACGTGAATACATCAATGGGGATCGCTTGTCTAGAATTCATTGGCACGCTTCGGCTAAGACGGGGAGTTGGAAGTCGAAGGAATTCGAACGGGAAGCCATTCCCAAGATCGTTTTCGTTCTTGACAGGAACATGAGCGGTTATCGCAATCAAGAACAGTTCGAATTGGCCGTCTCCGTTGCGACTTCCCTGCTAGATTACGCAATATGCCGCGACATGGCTGTGGGGTTATTGTCAGCCGGGAAAGAAACGAAGGTTCTTGAACCCGAACGCGGCGATAGCCAGAAGAACGCGATCATGAACCATTTCATTGAAGTGGAACTTGACGGTATGAATCCGTTGCGGGAAGTCCTGCAAGAACGAGTCCGAACATTCATTCCTGGAACACTTTTTGTCGTCGTCAGCCCTGAATTCGGGGATGCGTTGGCGCCTTCCCTGGTCTTACTCCAGCAGCGCCGCATGATGCCTTTCCATATGTGGATCGCTGCAGAGGTGTCGCTGAACGTGCACGAGCAGTGGGTTCAGTATTTGCGAGCGGCCGGCTTATCGGGCTGTGTTGTAACGTCGCTGGACAGGCTGCCTTTGGTTGTAGGAGGGAACAAATAAGTGAAAATGAAGCGATGGCTGCCGCGGGATTGGCACGAGCGGCTATCAGTCGTGCTTACGGGGTTGTTCCTTCTGCAATATGTACTTTGGATTGAGCGTGAAGAGGGGATGTGGCTACCGGAAACGGTTGTGATCGTGAAATTGACCCTTCTCTCGACGGTCGTCATTGAAGCGATGCTTCGGAAGCGCAAAGTGGTTCGATGGTGCCTTCAGCTGGCGGCGCTAGTATCCGCGACGGGGTTCGTCTTGGAGTATGTTCCGGTCCGCCGCGACGTTGTTCGTTTCACAGACGCGGTCGACCTTCTACGCGACAATTTCATGGCGCTGCCGCCTTTCATCTGGTTCTCTTTATCGGCCTGGGTAATTACGCTGTTCGCAGCGAAGCTAATGCAGGAAAAGAAATATATAATAACCGTACTCGTATTCACGGTCACAACCTTCGCCATTCGAGATTCTTACGGTACACTCAACCTTTGGAAACAGGCGGTGACGGTGATCGTCTGCGGCTTATTGTTGTTGACCGTACGCCATTTCTCCGATTTGAAGCAAAAACATCCGACTGGTTGGCCGCATCTAGTCAAATTCTCGCCCTTTATCGTCCTGTCGATACTCTTCCTGATCACGGTCGTCGTAACGCTTGGAGCTCTGGCGCCGGATACCCGACCGGTACTGACAGATCCCTATACGATGTGGCAAACCATGAGAGGCGATCGAGTCGTATTTACGAGCGACGGGGAACGGTCAGCTTCGTCTTCCAGCATTGCTTCAACCTCCGGGTACAGCCGAGACGATTCGTCGCTCGGCGGAACGATCGCCTTCGACGAGACGCCGGTTTTGTCGGCTGTCTCTTCGCATCGAACATACTGGCGCGGCGAAACCCGCGCGTTATATACAGGCACCGGATGGGTCGTGAGCGAGGCGGAGCGCCAGGCTGCGACGACCGCCATTGCGCGGGGGGCCTCTCTTCCGGAAAGCGCGAGCCATAGAACACTCGAAGTTACGCAGACGATAACGATGCTTCCTGGTTCGGACCAGGAGTATCCGGTACTGTTTGGAGCGTACGCGATCGACAGGGTGCAACGCGTCGCAAGCGGCGGAGCGGACGCGGACTTTTCTTCTCTTCGATGGTCACCGAGGTTGTCCGAAGTACGGTGGGTCGGCGACGACTCGCGAGCGTACCCGGATACTTACACGTTGGTTTCCCAGGTGCCCATCATCGACGAAGAAGCGCTACGGAGCGTGTCTGAAGGGCTCCCGATCGAGGCCGAATTCGAACCGTACTTGGCTTTGCCGGAGACGCTCCCGTCCAGAGTAACGGACTTGGCCCTCCAGGTGACGGAGTCGGGTGAAAGTATGTACGACAAGGCCAAACTGCTCGAGCAGTATTTATCCAGTTCTTATGCGTATACCACTGCTCCAGACCAGAGCCGTGGTCAAAGCCATGATTTTGTCGACCGATTTTTGTTCGAAATTAGGGAAGGCTACTGCGACTATTATTCAACAGCGATGGTCGTCATGGCGCGTTCGATTGGCATCCCGGCCCGTTGGGTAAAAGGATTTGCTCCGGGTGAATTAACCGGTGACGGGGTGTACACCGTACGTAATTCCGATGCCCACTCTTGGGTCGAGGCGTACTTTCCCGGATATGGTTGGATTCCTTTCGAACCGACAGCAGGGTTCGAACTTCCCGTTCATCATCCGGACGAAGGCGCTATTGCAGACCTACCTTCGGAACCCGTGCCGGAACTCGTGCTGGAAGAGGAGCCGAACTCTGACATAGAAATATCTACTGAGCTAGAGTCGGACGTGCCTGCGTCTATAATAAATGGCGGCTTTCCTCATTCATTCGTTTGGGCAGTTGGTGCCGTTTGGACGTGTATGCTGTTGGCATTGGGGTTGGTTTATCGCAAGATCTGGCCGGGCAGGGACCAATTAGCCGCCAACCGTTTTGCCGTACTCGAATTCGAACGTTTCCTTCTCTATGCCAAGAGAAGAGGGTATACCCGCAAGAAGCATGAAACGGCAAGGGAAGCGTTGTGGAGATGGTTCGATGGTAATCAGCGGATAGAGAAAGAGGATTTAGAGTCATTACTGTCGTTCTTCGAGAAAGCTAAATATGGCAATGGGGTTTTTAGCAACGAGGAAATGGTGGCTTTCTCGCATAAATTACAACATCTTCGGCAAGAGCTACAACAGAGAAAGAGTGCTTGGTTAAAATTTATTGAGAATCGTGACCATTGAATCAGTTGAGGTGGCCCCGGTGTTTGTTAGTCAGTTTGGTGTGGAATTGGGAGGGGCCGTTCCGGCGTGAGAAACTTGCAAACGGTAAAGGCTGAGATAGAAGAAAAACGGCAAGTACTGATTAATATAGGCATTCGGTTGGGGTTGACTCACCCCAAGACCTTACAGTTATCTCAAGAAGTTGATGAATTACACAACGAACTCAACCGTATTGTTCAGGGACCACGTTTCGACTGACGAACACTAGCCAACCAAAATGGGAGGGGGGGTGAGGGTACTTTGATATAATGTACTCGTCAACAAACTGCAATGGCCTGTCCGCTAACGGATACGAGCACGCAACGATGGAACCAATCCATTGCTTTTTCTTCGTCCCAACTCGGCTGCGTTGCAAGGGAAACTTTAGTAGTTGAAGTCACGTCATAATTATGTAGCATGCTGAAACAAGTAGATGAAAAGTTTAAACCTCTTTAATCTAAGGGAGGCTGACCGTGGGTCAGCGCAGATTGCAGACAAACCCCTTTGTTCCGGGACGGAACTCAGGAGTTTGTCTTGTTTAAGGGCTATGAGAAGTAAAAATGCATCGAATCTCCGCTTCGAGCCACCTGACCTCCAAAGCCAGGTGGCTAATTTCTTGAGATTCATGCAAGCATAAACGGGCATCGCCTGCATGGAGACTTTACGTAGCCCTCGTAAGGTCGTCCACCGCATGCCATGCTTCTCTTTCATGTCTGCAAATACGCGCTCAATCGTTTCCTTGCGCATCGAGTAGATTTGTTTGTTCATAAAATCTATATCGGACCATCTGTAGAAGGTACGGATGTTGAATACATTGCAAGAGTGGGCGGCAAGGTTTCTGGCCGGAAACCCTCATTTGCCCGGCAATAAGCAGCGCGTGGCCTTCTTGCTTCTCATGGTTTAGAATTTAAGGACGATGGAAAGTTTCATACAATGAACCGGGTAAAGTCGCTTTCAGAGGCTGTCGGACGACAAGAACATACCCGATTAAAAACCGCTGAGAATGCGGTTTTTTTGTTTTTTCGGACAAGTTCTTGTCGCTGACGAGCGACAAGAACTTGACCCCTTTGTTGATGCGCGACAAAAACTTGACCCTTTTGTAGACTGTATGGATATCACATCAGTATCCGGCGCAAATTGCTTTTTTTCGATTATAAGATCCTTTCAATTAAAATCCCCACTTGTTCTGCCATTACACGGGGCGGATAAGGCATTTCATTCTTGAACCACCATTCTATTTCTTCTACGTATGCCCCTCCAATAAATCGAAGAATAATATCTTTACTTAATCCCTGATTCTTTCCTTCTGATATATTCACTTCAGCCTCTAGCTGTTCGATGACAAACTCAAGGAACTGTCTACGAAATGAAGGGGCCCCTTTACTCTCTAGCATCGTCGAAAAGAATAAATAATTACTTTCAAGGTATTCGAACCAGACGGTATTTCCGTCTATAAAATCCATTTCAGCTGATGATTCGCACAAAATCTGGAGTTCATTAATATGCTCTTCAATCAACTTATCTAGCAGATCGTATTTGTCCATGTAATGAAGATAGATGGTTTTTCGGCTCACATTTGCCCTGTCGGAAATATCTTGGATCGTGATCTGATTAAAATCTTTTTCAGACATCAGTTCTAGAACAGCTTTTTTTATTGCTTCTTGAGATTTGGCTATTCTTCTGTCCACCTTTGCCATGATTGTATGTCACCACACTTTCTTAAACCAGTAATTATACACTTTCGTTATATTTGTGTACTACTACACGAATCGCGCTCATTTAACCATTGAAGAACCTGATACTTTTTATAATAATACACACATGTCACCTAATTCATCAATGGGTATTTTTCTACGAGCATTTACTTTGGCTCGATTACATCTATAGGAAAGTGAGGACGAATCAGATTGGAATATGTGAAACTTGGCAATTCGGGATTGGATGTATCGCGGATTTGTCTCGGTTGTATGAGCTTTGGTATTGGAGAACGTGGCGATTTTCCATGGGCTCTTAATGAGGAAAGCAGTCGTCCGATGATTAAAAAAGCGCTGGAGTTAGGGATTAATTTTTTTGATACCGCAAATATTTATTCGGACGGGACAAGCGAGGAAATTACCGGGCGAATTTTAAGGGATTATGCAAACCGGGATGAGATTGTTATTGCGACAAAGGTTTATTTTCGCGTGCGGAAAGGTCCAAATGGTGCCGGGCTTTCCCGTAAAGCAATTATGAGTGAAATCGATAAAAGTCTTAAGCGCCTTGGGACCGACTATGTAGATCTGTATCAAATCCATCGCTGGGATTACGACACTCCCATTGAAGAGACGATGGAAGTATTACATGATGTGGTGAAAGCAGGAAAAGCGAGATACATCGGTGCTTCTTCCATGTACGCTTGGCAGTTAATGAAGGCTAACCATGTAGCGGAGAAGAACGGATGGACCAAGTTTGTTAGCATGCAAAATCACCTCAACCTCCTCTACCGTGAGGAAGAGAGAGAGATGCTGCCGCTTTGTAAGGAAGAGAAAATCGCTGTGGTACCGTGGAGCCCGCTCGCTGCGGGAAGATTAACCCAGCCATGGGGGACAGCAGCCGACCTTCGCTCCAAAGTAGATGAAATTGGAAAAATAATTTATTCGGCAACAGCCGATTCTGACCGAAAAGTTGTCGACCGCCTAGAGGAACTAGCGAATATACGCGGCGTACCAATGGCGCAAATTGCACTTGCCTGGTTGCTTCAGAAAGAACCGGTAGCGGCTCCGATTGTTGGCGCGACGGAAATTTCTCATATTGAACAAGCTGCCGGCGCCCTTTCGATCAAATTGACACCTGATGAGGTTGCATTCCTGGAAGAACTGTATGTTCCGCATCCGGTGCTCGGTATGTTCCAAAATTAATGATAAGAAAGGATTGTGCTCTTTAGTATGTGCAATAATCATGCAAACAATTTGACTCGTGCGCTAAGCGTACCAAGTGCCAAAACAGCATTTGAGCAGACGACAATCGAACGCAGAGAGTTAAAACCGGAAGATGTACTCATTGATATTAAGTATTGTGGCATTTGCCACTCTGATATTCACCTTGCTCACAATGATTTTGGCAGTGGGATCTATCCAATGGTCCCCGGTCATGAAATTACCGGGGTCGTGACGGCGGTCGGAACAAACGTAACTAAATTCGCTGTTGGGGATCGCGTTGGCGTTGGTTGCTTTGTGGACTCCTGTGGAGAATGCAAATATTGCGTCCGTGGGGAGGAGCAATTTTGTACAAAGGGCGTCGTTATTGTATTTAATTCGTTAGACTACGATGGGCAAATGACATACGGTGGATATAGCCAAAAAATTGTTGTAAAGGATAACTTTGTTGTCCATATTCCTGACGGTTTGGAACTAGATGTGGCTAGCCCGCTGTTGTGTGCAGGTATCACGACCTACTCTCCTTTGAAACACTGGAACATCGGGCCGGGCAAGAAGGTTGCCATCGTAGGGATGGGGGGGCTCGGGCACATTGCAGTCCAATTCGCGCATGCTTTGGGTGCTGAAGTAACGGTCTTGAGCCAGACGATGAATAAGAAAGATGAAGCCCTGAAATTGGGCGCAGACGATTTCTTTGCAACCAATGATCCGGCAACTTTCAATGAATTGGCTGGACGATTTGACTTCATCTTAAACAGCGTATCCGCAAATATTGACGTTGATGCGTATTTATCCCTGCTTGATGTAGACGGTACACTTGTAAATGTCGGTCTGTCAAATCAACCAGATCAGTACAATGTTTTCTCCTTATTTGCAGGGCGCCGCAGCATCGCTGCTTCCAACGTCGGTGGAATTCCGGAAACACAAGAGATGCTCGATTTTTTTGCTCAGCATGGTATTGCTCCAATGATTGAGGTAATCCGTGCTGATCAGGTTGACGAAGCGTATGAGCGTATCCTCCGCAATGACGTGCGTTACCGATTCGTGATCGATATGTCTACATTGTAATTAGCTGGCGATAATTTGGGCACCTTACTTTGGTAGATAAAACAGGAGGGCTTTTCAATGCAAATGGTTACTTTATCTAATGGAACTAAGATGCCGATTTTAGGTTTTGGAGTATATCAAATTCCGGATCTTGAAGCATGCGAACGGGTAGTGAGTGAAGCTATTGAAGTGGGGTACCGTTCTATCGATACTGCTCAGGCTTATGGGAATGAAGAAGCAGTTGGCAATGCAGTTCGTAAAAGCGGCATACCGCGTGAAAAATTCTTCATTACGACAAAGGTTTGGATTTCCAATGCCGGATATGAAAAAGCGAAAACCTCCATAGACGAGTCTTTGCGTAAACTGCAAACAGACTACATTGATTTAATGTTGATTCATCAACCATTCAATGATTACTACGGTACGTATCGGGCTATGGAAGAGTATTATAAAGCCGGAAAAATCAAAGCGATTGGTGTTAGTAATTTCTATCCTGATCGTTTCATTGATATCGCTCAGTTTAGCGAAATCACACCAATGGTTAACCAAGTCGAAACGCATGTGTTCAACCAACAAAAACAAGCACAAAAAATAATGGAGAAATACGGAACACAAATTGAATCTTGGGGACCTTTTGCAGAAGGAAGAAATGATTTCTTTAACAATGAAACCCTAAAAGAGATTGGTGAGCAATATGGTAAATCTGTTGCTCAAGTGGCTCTTCGTTATCTCATTCAACGCAATGTTATTATCATTCCTAAAACTGTAAATAAAGAACGAATGATTGAAAATTTTAATGTCTTTGATTTTGCATTATCAAACGAAGACATGGATAAAATCGCCAAATTGGATCAGGGTCAAAGTTTATTTTTCTCACATTATGACCCAGAAACGGTTGAATTCTTAACGGGACTAGGTAAATAAACCAGAATCAGTGCCAAACCATCGGGATTGATAAGGGGACTTGCTCTAATTCTTCTACTATCCAAGAGCTATAAAATAAAAAAATTGCTGCCCCGAAGTATTCTTTGAGGGCAGCTTTTTAGTGGAAGGTGTTTTTCGATTAAGTAACGTTTTGATCCTAGGTGCAAACGGCGGAATCGCACGGCTAGCTATAGATTTGGTTTTGAATTTTTAGCATTTTTGTTAGGAATAGGATTAAGTTCCTCAATTTTTTTTGAAAGTCGATGAGCAGCTTTATGAATGGATGGTGAAGAGCCTAAAATGAACAGAAAAGAATTGAGTGAACAGAAATATAAACAGCTATTTGGCACTGGGGTACCTGCCGCATACGTACCGACCCTGATTTTCAGGAAATCTTGAGCCGCTTCATTTTTGGGGAAATTTTCCATCAAGGTAACCTTGACGATAAACAACGGGAGCTTATCACTTTAGTGGTGCTTACGACAAACCAAACGTTGCCCCAATTAAAGGATCATGTAAACGCCGCGCTAAACGTTGGGCTGACACCAGTGCAAATCAAGGAAGCAATTTATCAGTGTGCGCCATACATTGGATTTCCCAAAACACTGAATACGATAAATGAAGTTAATGAGGTTTTCAAAGCGAGAAATATTGCATTGCCGCTTGAAAACCAAACACAGGTCGAAGAAAATAATCGGTTTGACAAGGGGCTTGCCGTGCAGGTAGAGATCTTTGGTGATGTCATTGCAAAAATGCGCGTAAATGCACCGGAAAATCAAAAGCACATACAGGGGTTTCTTTCCGCCTTTTGTTTTGGAGATTTCTATACTCGCGGCGGACTTGATTTGAAAACACGCGAGCTGCTGACGCTTTGTATCGTAAGTAGCTTGGGCGGTGCTGAAGGTCAAGTGAAGGCACATGTGCAGGGCAACGTAAATGTGGGCAATAACAAGGAAACATTGATTACGGTTATTTCCCACTGCCTTCCCTATATGGGCTTTCCGAGAACGCTGAACGCACTAGCATGCGTTAATGAAATTATTCCTTAAATTTAAGAAGCAAAGGAGAGAAATACATGTTTAACGAAACTTAAAAATTATCAAATGGTGTAGAAATTCCAAAATTAGGTCTTGGTACTTGGCTGCTTAACGATGAAGAGGCGGCACAAGCATTGCGTGATGCGGTATCTATCGGATATCGCCATATAGATACTGCTCAGGCTTATAGAAATGAAGCTGGTGTTGGCGAAGGAATCCGTTCCTGCGGTGTCACAAGAGAAGAACTCTTTCATAACGACAAAGGTTGCTGCAGAATTAAAGACCTATGAGGCAGTTACGCAGTCCATTGATGAGTCATTAGCAAAAATAGGACTGGATTACATTGACCTTTTGATTATCCACAGCCCACAGCCTTGGAAGGAGTTCGGTGAGGAAAACCGATACTTTGAGGAAAACAAAGAAGCATGGAAAGCAATGGAGGATGCTTATAAGGCCGGCAGAGTAAAGACAATCGGTCTTTCTAACTTCCTTCAGGATGATGTAGAGAATATTCTTGCAAGCTGTGAGACTAAGCCTATGGTAAATCAGATATTAGCACATGTGAGCAATACTCCTTTGGAGCTGATTCAATTCTGCCAGAAGAATGACATCCTGGTAGAGGCATATTCACCAATAGCACACGGTGCAGTCCTTGATAATGCAGAGATTAAGGTAATAGCTGATAAGTACGGAGTATCTGTTGCTCAGCTTTGCCTTCGTTATGATATTCAGCTTGGTCTTGTAGTAATTCCTAAGACGGCAAATCCAGATCACATGAGAAACAATGCAGAGCTTGATTTTGTTATCAGCGATGCAGATATGGAGTCTTTGAAGAATGTAGAGCACATCCAGAATTATGGTGAGCATAGTTTCTTCCCGGTATTTGGCGGGAAATTAAAAACAGGAGGAAGGCAAAATGGTAAAACATGAAGAAGTAAAAAATGGCGTTATTTTCCCGGTGGGCGAAAAAAATGAAGCATATGCACAATATTTTGTGGGACAAAGTTATATGAAAACATTAATAGCTGATCCTAAAGTGAATGTTGGTGTTGGGAATGTGACCTTTGAACCGGGATGCCGCAATAACTGGCATATTCATCGTGATGGATTTCAACTTTTATTAGTAACCGGTGGCGAAGGTTGGTACCAAGAAGAAGGTAAACCTGCTAAATTCTTAAAAGCCGGTGATGTTATTGTCACCCATGATGGTGTAAAACACTGGCATGGTGCTACAAAAGATAGCTGGTTTGAACACATTGCAATTACCGCAGGAAAGCCGGAATGGTTGGAACCCGTAAGTGATGAAGAATATAACAATCTCAAGTGAATGAATTACCAAGTAGAAACGGCAGCCGTGATTCGGCTGCCGTTTTATACTCATGCTTTGGGCGGTTGCTGCATGGACGTTCGGACCGACGCAGAACTTTAACCTGCTTTCATTTGCTCCGGAAGCTTCCGGCATCATGCTTAGCATGAACAGGCCGATCCAACAGATCGATAATATCGATGAATCGCCCACAGCTACTCCTCCGATGCCAGCACCAACAGCGAAGCAGAGCTGCACGAAACTGCTGCTGCTGCGGTCGCGACGGCTGTCATCGTTGCGTCCGTTTCCTTCAGGCTAACCCGTACGTTCACGAAACGCGCAACAAGCAGACAACTAAACGAAGGAGAGTTTTAAATTTGACAAATGTTTTAATCCTTGGAGCAAGCGGGGGAATCGCTCGCGTTGCCATTGATTTATTCCTTAAAGAAACTGATGCGCAGCTGACACTTTATTTGCGCAACCCACGCAGACTAGGAAGAGTGGATTCTAGTCGTGTTAGAGTAATCGAAGGCGATGTAATGGATATTGAAAAATTAAAAGAAGCAATGAATGGACAGGACGTTGTTTATGCAAATTTAGCTGGTGCTTTAGAGCAAATGGCAAAGAATGTTGTCGAAGCAATGAACGCTTCCGGAGTCAAACGCCTCATTTGGATCAGTTCAATGGGAATTTATGATGAAGTCCCTGGTGAGAAACATGGCAGCATTTTAGACCCATATCGTAAGTCAGCTGCGGTAATTGAAGCTTCGAACCTGGATTACACGATTTTGAGACCGGGCTGGTTTACCAATAAAGATGAAATTGACTACGAGACGACCCAGAAAGGCGAACCATTTAAGGGGAATGATGTATCGCGTAAGAGTGTTGCAGATTTGGTTGTTAAACTAGCTGTAACTCCGAGCTTGGAAGTTCGCCGCAGCTTAGGGGTAAACAAGCCTGAATAAATACAGTAATTCGCTTAAGTGGAAGGAGATTGAATTATGCAAAAAAGAAAACTAGGAAATAGCGGTTTAGAAGTATCCGCTATTGGGCTTGGTTGCATGGGCATGAGCCATGGTTATGGTCCTGCATCAGACAAAGCAGAGATGATTTCTCTTATCCATGCGGCGATAGATCGCGGTGTTACCTTTTTTGATACCGCCGAAGTTTATGGTCCTTTTGTAAATGAAGAGCTCTTAGGTGAAGCACTTGCCTCATTCAAGGGGAAGGTGGTCATCGCCACCAAATTCGGAATTCAAATGGAAAATGGCAAACAGGTACTTGACAGCAAGCCGGAGCAAATTAGGAAATCCGTCGAAGGATCGCTCAAACGCCTTAAATCGGATACCATTGACCTTTACTATCAGCATCGAGTTGACCCGAATGTGCCGATAGAAGAAGTAGCCGGAGTTATTCGGGATCTGATTCAGGAAGGCAAAGTAAAGTATTGGGGACTTTCCGAAGCAGGTGTAGGTACGATTCGCCGCGCGCACGCGGTTATACCACTCACGGCAATTCAAAGTGAATACTCAATGATGTGCAGATTCCTGAAGAAGAACTGCTACCAACGCTTGAAGAACTCGGAATTGGCTTCGTTCCCTTCAGCCCGCTAGGCAAGGGATTCCTTACCGGAAGAATTGAAAAGAATACAACCTTTGTTGAATCCGACTTCCGTAGCATGGCTCCCCGCTTTCAACCAGAGAATCTCGAGGCAAATCAGGTTTTGGTCGAACTCATAAAGAAGATTGCCGCAGAGAGAAACGCAACGCCTGCTCAAATTGCACTCGCATGGGTACTTGCCCAAAAGCCTTGGATTGTCCCGATCCCTGGCACGCGCAGACTGGAACGCCTGGAAGAAAATCTTGGCGCGGCCAACGGTGAACTGACTCCCAAGGAATTAAGTGATATACACAATGCGCTTTCTAAGATCGAGATTTCAGGAGAACGCTATCCGGCGGGTTCGGATTACGCAAAAAGAGTGGGTAAATAGAAGGCTCATTAAAGTAGAGTAATCGTTTTGGGTATAGTTCTATACTTTATGGTTCCGCTGATCGGTGGAAACGCATTACAGCGGGTTTGGAGGAGGAAAACTTTGAAGAAACTATTTAGTCTTGCCCTCGGGTTGGTTACAGCTTTCGCATTTTCTGCTTGTGGAAGCAACGACAATGAGATAGCAAACGTTGCTCAAGAAGCGGAACAGTCAAGAGCTGACAGTGCCATGACAAACAGTGCTCAAGAAGCGGAACCGTCTGGAGATGCTAGTGAACAAGTTAAACTCCCGGAGAATTATGATAAGGACGTGCTCTATACGACAGTGACTCGTGGAAATGCCAAAGAACTGCTATATACAAGTCGGGAAACGATTGAAGCAGTGAAGGATGGACAGCCTATCCCCAGTGGTTCTGTCATCACACTTGAGATCTACAGGGATGGAGAATTAACCGATATCTTCGTGAATGAAAACGCTCAGACTGGGGCGACGAGACTCCTCCCGAGGAACGTAATGGTGATTGGCGGTACCAGGCTTTCACAGCTGACAAGTCAGTTAATACCAATAGAAAAATCGGAAGCTGCATTTCTTGCCATGCAACTCAAGAACAAGATGACTTTGTGTATACGTTAGATGAGATGAAGAGCTACGATCTCGATGATTTTATGGGAGCTGTAGATGCTACGGAGATCCGTCCAATCGAAGAATTTTATGAAAATACAGAGAATAACATCTTTAATAAATGTGATCCTCCTGAGGTTTTGGGAAGAATTTGTAAAGGATGGGTTTCGGGTGAAACCTATGGGGAATTATTTGAGTTTGTAAGTCAATCCGGTGTGGTGCTAAGTGGGAAGCGACCGAAGGCACTCAAGATGGAGAATCTCGTAGAGATATGTGACAACTCGTTATCCTATGAAGGGGCATTGATACTAGGTGCGGTTTTAGAACTATTGCCCTTAGTTAGGAACGAGGGGCTTGAAAATATATCTGACCTGATCGAGGATTTTCAAAAAAAGCTCAAGTATGGTTTGCCGTCTCGAAAAGCTGTGATTCTTTATGAACTTGGATTTTCAGACAGAGTTGTTGCACAACAGCTAACCGAGTTGTTGGGAGTAGGAGGTACTTATAAAGAAACAACTATAATACAATTAAACGATAATGAGGAAGCCGTAAGAAGTCTTTTGACGAATTACCCAGCGTATTTCCAATGTAAAAGGGGTATGCAGAATGTATTTCCCAACTCTATTGTCAATGTCTAAGGTTTACCGTCCAACGTAATTACCAACTCTAATGTAAAAATGGTGAGCATGAATAAAACAACAAAGCCTTAATACTACAGGTTTCTTCAATTCCCAACTCTAATGTCACTAAACATCCGTTCGTAAAAAAGACGGAAAGTAGTTGGGAAACTCGGAAAGCAGTTGAAATAGTCGGAGAGTAGTTGGAAATGTAGGAAAGTAAGTTTGACGAGAATGTTTTACAGCAAGAACGGCCCCGGAGATGCTTTCCGGGGCTTTTCCTTTGGGGAGGCTAGATATGACTAATATCGGTGAACGTGTAAAGCACGTTAGAAAATTACATAAGTTAAATCAACAAGAATTCTCGAAAGCTATAAACATATCACAGGGTCGTCTAAGTGAAATTGAAAAGAATATTTGCAAACCTTCTGCCGACACCTTAATCTCATTAGCCACAGGCTTTAATGTTAATTTGAACTGGCTTATTTTGGGGGAGGGGGAGCACTTTAAATCCTAGGCTGGCGGAAACGGCATTGAGCTAAAGGATTTAGGTGGTGTTAATAATGGGAGAAAATTGCCTTGTGTCGATGCGGATGAGGCACGGGCCGGTTCCCTACGCTACGGAACCCGGAACGGCGCGGCAAAGAAACAACCGTTGAATAATCAAGATCCGCTAATTATTGTCTCATGAAAATAAAGTTGTAGACTGAGAAAATAAAGTGTTAGACCGTGAAAATAAAGTTCTAGACTGGCAGCGGTGGCGTTAAGCTAACTGGGCATATACTACAATTTCAGCATCCCACTTTGTGGTAAAATATACAAGATGGGGGTGGTGTGGCTGAAATCGAAGAAACCAACTGTTAAAATTATTTCCCTAATCACTGCATTACTTTTATTCGGAATGTTTGTTTATTTCTCAAAAACCACACTAACGGCCCAGGCGGTGGTACTTGAAAAAACCGGGGTTAATGCCATTGTAGTTGCAGACTACAGCGGTGTACGTACCACAGTTAAAACAGCTGTAAATATTAGTGAACTAGTACAGGAGGGGGGGCAGTATTACATTTCATATAAAACCAGAATGTGGGGAGCTCCCGAGCTGCTAAGCATCAAGAAGACTGACGGACGTTGATTATGCTCGAGAGAGCGACGGTGGACCCGATCCATCGCTTTTTTTTTGCATTGTAGCGAGGCCACTGAGCTATCGGGCAGTATAGTTTAGTTAAATCTGTTAAAATGAGGGTGGTGTATCGTAGGAGGAAGAAAATGTTTAAGGATAAGTTCATCTATTTAATTGTTTTGTTAGGTGGAGCGTACTTGTTATATAAAGGTGTAGAATTGTTGGCTTTTAAAGGTATACCAAAAACCGGTCAGTATACTTGTAAGAGGCGTGTTCTTAAAGCGAAAGGTGGGTTTAAATGAATCGGCTAGCGGGACTGGTACTTATCGGCTTTTCATCACTTACAGCAGCAATAGTCTTGGCACTTGCAGGGCTTGCTCAAAATGTCGATGAAATCGACGGGACATATAGTAATGACTATTTCAGTCAATTACCAGTTTGGGTTTATATACTTATATTAATCCCTTTTGTTATTGGGTTGATATTATGCGATAAGAAAGATTCTGAAAAATAGGGACGAGAGTGTGGCGATGGACCTGTCTATCGATATCCCCGTATAAGTGCTTAAAAACAACTGGATTTTTCCAGAAAATTGGCCCCGAATCTCATTCAGGGCTTATCCTTTGAGGAAGGCCCTCTCCCAATTGTTTGTAATATTCCAGAACAAATTCCTTGAACTTCTTTGCCGCTTCGGTCATATACCGATGGGTATACCATGAAATCTCGATCGTTCGGGTGCTTATGGGCTCTTCGATGGAAACAAGAGCGACGGAGGAGCCCTCGGAGCCGCCCCACGTTAACGAAGGTATAAAAGAGACGCCGAGGCCGGCTCGAATTAAACTGCGGACCATTGCGGGCTCGTCGCACTCGTAAATGATGTGCGGGATAAATCCTGCGAATCGGCAGAGGGAATCTGTCGTTTCGCGCAGCCGCTTGCCCGGTTTTAACCCGATAAATCGTTCCTCCGCAAGTTCATGCAAGCGTACGGTTTGGCGGTGTGCCAGCCGGTGGCCGCTTGGGACCGCGAGCTTAATCTCTTCCGTCAACACCGGCACAGACTCGGTTCCGGGAATAGTAAATGGGGATGAGGAGATGCATAAATCAAAAGACGGGTAGACGGAGCTCCCCGAATCATGCTGCAGCAGCTTAAATTCAACTTCCGGATATTGCTGCCGGAACTTCGAAATCATATCGGGCAACAAATAAGATCCGACTTGAATGTAAAAGACAAGGTTTCCTGTAGGTCGTCCCGCGAGGTCTAGAAGCTCCTGTTTGCCATCCTCCAGCGTTTGCAAAGCCGCGTCAACTCTGGCTAAAAACCGCCTTCCGAACTCGTTGAGCTGAATCGTCTTCCCCGTACGATCGAACAGTTTCACGTTCAGTTCTTTTTCCAGGTTTCCGATCATTTTGCTTAGGGCGGGTTGGGCGATCTGCAGCGATTCTGCGGCTCTCGTCATATGTTCAAGGCGCGCGACAGTCTGAAAATATTTGAGCGACAAGAGATCGATGGTATCCCCTTCTTTCTTTATAACAAAATACATATGAACTATATATATAATGATATATTTTAAATTATATAAAAACAACCCTATACTAGGTTTGAAAGCAAACCTTGGTAAGGGGGAAGAATGCTGACTATGTCGGGATTTCGGCAGACAACGGTTGCGTGGGCGTTAGCGGGGGTCTTAGCGGTGCAATCGCTCATTCCAATGAGCATGGAAGCGGCGACAAGGAATGATGTGACCGGCAAAGAGATTCAGAAGCTTGTAGATTCAGGTGTCATCCAGGGAGAAGGGTACGGCATTACGGAGGCTTATTTGCGCAAGCCGACCTCAAGACTTCAGGCCGGCATTCTTTACTTGCGGATCGCCGGCTTGGAGGAAGAAGCTTTATCTTACGCAGCCTCCTCTTCTTACGAGAACGCATCCGTATCAACAAAGATGCAGCCGCTCCTAGCCTATTTATTTGAACACCCTTATCTCGGATGGGGGAGCGACTCCGAGCCTCTAGGTCAAATCAGCGCAGAGGAATATGGGAGAGTTCTATTAACGCTCCTAGGTTATTATGAGAATATCGATTACCCGCGTGAGGAAGTGCTCTCTTTTGCGAAGGAAAAGGGGTTGAACGTGATTGCCGGAGGTGGACTCATGAACAACGAACGTACAATCAAAGCTACATACGAGGCTTTATCGATGCAGATCAACCAAGGGAACGAGACACTGGCAGAGCAATATACGGCCAGTCGAAATAAAGCGAATTTTAAGCCGCAGCCGCTGATCGAAACGGTATATGGAAAGATCAGAGGCACGCGGCAGGCTGAGGCTGGAGTCTTAGAGTGGCTGGGAGTCCCTTACGCACAATCCCCGGTTCATGAGCTTCGCTGGAAAGCGCCTCGCGAGCTTGCGAGCTGGGACGGCGTTATAGAGACGACCCGATACGGCAATAGCTGCGTGCAGTCCGCCAATGGCAAGACGATCGGCGAGGAGGATTGCCTCTACTTAAATATATGGCGTCCGGACAACGCCAGCTCTAACCTTCCGGTTCTCGTATTCGCGCACGGCGGCGGCAATATGAGCGGTTCCGGACAGGACTTTAAGGGAGATCAGTTGGCTAGGGAAACAAACAGTATCATTATTTCCGTGAATTATCGGTTAGGCGCGATGGGATTCTTTCGCCACCCCGCCCTTAGAACAGGAGACGCAATCGACGATTCCGGGAATTACGGGTTGTTGGATATTCTGCACTCCTTGACATGGGTGCGCGACAACATCGAGTCGTTCGGCGGGAACCCGAACAATGTTACGCTGTCCGGTCAATCGGCAGGCGCAAGGAATGTACTTGCTGCCATGATTTCTCCGCTAGGGGAAGGATTATTCCATAAAGCGGTCGTTCTGAGCGGCGGCTTGACCACGGCGGACCCTTCGAAAGGCGATGCCAAATCGGATGAGATATTAAGCATGCTGCTGATCAAGCACGGGAAGGCGGGGGACGCGGAAGAGGCACGGGAGTGGATCCAGTCGCAATCCGCGGAAGCGATCGACGCCTTCTTGCGCGGATTGGACGCGGCAGAGTATGCCCAGGCATACGGACAGGTTTCGATCCAAATGGAGCCGTTCCCTCATTTGTTCGAAGACGGCGCGGTCATTCCGAAGGAAGGGTTTAAGCGGATCGATTCCGGTCATTATCACAAAGTCCCCGTGATACTAGGGAGCACGGCAACCGAATTTTCCGTATTCGCGCTGTCGGACCCGGATTTCCTGCCATCCATCATGGATGGAAGCTTGTTTAAAGACAGCCAAAAAATGAAGCTGTACAGCGCATCCGTGAAGTACGGAAGCGGCTTGTATGCCGGATTCAACGCGGAGCGGGTGGCAGAGCGGCTTGCGGGACAACCTGGTCAGCCGCCGGTGTATGCGTACCGGTTCGGTTGGGGAACAAGGGATGGAGTCATTGATCCGGGCCACCGGTTCTTGATGGGCGCAAGGCACGGAGCGGATATAATGTTTTATACGGGTGACGTTGCGACTGTAACGCAGTATTTCCCTAAAGGGTACGTTACGGAAGAGAACGAGCCTGGTCGAGAAGCCTTGACGGCCATCGTACGAGGGTACGTGAAGCAATTCCTTTATACCGGCAATCCGAACGGCGAAGGACTTCCGCTTTGGAACGAATGGAGCGACGAAGACAACGCGGAGAAAATCCTGAAGCTGGATGCGGATGATGCGCAGGCGATCGTTGCCATGTCTGCCGAATACCTGAAGAACGAAGACATTCTTGCCGAGATGGAAGCGGATCCGAGTCTTTCGGCGGAACAGAAGGCTTGGATTAAGGATCAAATATTTGCCGGACGATTCTTCTGGAAGCCCTAATTCAATTGTTACACGCGAGGCGAAGGGAGCCCTCCACCGGGCGCCTTCGCTGTTTGTATATAATATCTTGCAGTATAAACAACTGCCGAGAAGGGGGGACGAGCATTGATCATCGAACTTCTTATGCTATTGCTTATTGGACTCCTCGCCGGCATGTCGGGCTCCCTGGTGGGGCTTGGGGGAGGGTTTATCGTTGTTCCCGCTCTGGCCTTTTTGTTTCCGGACATGCTCCCGGCGCATCTGGCAGGCACCTCGATGGCGATGCTGCTCGTGAATTCCATCTCCAGCACCTATGTGTATGCCAAGCAACAAAGAATCGAATACCAAGCCGCGCTATGGTTTGCCGCCGCCTCGATCCCAGGCTCCGTGATTGGGGCCTTCTGGGTGGAATCGATGACGGGGAAGGCTTTTTATATAGGTTTTGGCGCATTTCTTATATTCGTCTCGCTGCTGCTTATATTTAAACCGAAACAGTCTATTGGCGCGCTGCACTTCCGGCCGACCGTGTCCAGGACATTGGTGGATGCCTCGGGGGAAAGCTTCCCATTGGCGTATCATCTTCCCGTCGGCGTTGCCATCAGCTTTTTCGTGGGGTTCTTATCCAGTTTGTTCGGGGTGGGCGGCGGCAGTCTGATGGTACCGACGATGACGCTGCTGCTCCTCTTTCCCCCGCATATCGCCGTCGCGACTTCCATGTTCCAAATTAGCCTGTCCGCTGTTGTAAGCACGACGACCCATGCTTTTTTATTGAATATTGATTGGATGAAAGTGCTGATGCTCGCTCCGGGCGCTTTCGTTGGCGGACAAATCGGCGCGCGCCTCGCCAAGCGGATTCCGGCAGGAGTCCTTGTGAAGGTGTTAGCGGTCATGCTTATGCTTGTTGCGTTCCGGTTGATGATGAAGTCGTAAACCATCAATATGGACATAAACAAATCTTAACAGCGTTGGCGTCAGAATAGCACCGATTGCCACGGAAAAACAGCGAAAGTTAACAATTCGTCGGTCGCTCTCGAGTTGGTTCTCGATGCAGAATTAGACGCCCAGGGACAATTTGACGGAGAAGTCTATTTGGATCTCATCGACCTTGAAACAGACGAGTACGTAGACTGGTACCAATCAAGCGTGCAGAATATCCCTTATGATAAGACGACAGTCCACTACAGCACGTACAACGCAGCCATCGATGCGGGCTGGTCGGTAAATACGTATTAAGCAGCAAAACGCTAAAAGCGCACACGGCGCTTTTAGCGTTTTTTTATGCGCGAGCAAGTCCGTTGCGACGGGCTTGCTCTTTTTTTAATGCAGCCTATTTCATGTGGATTTAAGGTTCGCGCGTTATACTGTCTCTGAGGCGTTTCCAGGGAAAGGGTGAACGGAACCGATGAACGCGAAACGATGGATGATGCTGGGTACTTTGGCGATAGCGATCGCGGTAGGACATCCGCTATACAAGGAAGGTACGCTCCCGGACGCAGCACCCCGGGCTTCCGCCGACTCCGAATCGGACGACGGCGACGCATTGCTGCAAGCGCTTGGACTTGAGAACGACGAGCAGCTGCGGGAAGCGATCTACGACGGGTTCTCGCTCGCCGATATCGCGCGCGCCGGCGGGAAAGACCCCGCGGCCGTGGTCGAACTGCAAGTGGCGGAGGCGTTGGCGCTGCTTGAGCAGCGGTACGCGAGCGGCAGCATCACGGAAGAAACATATCTCGCGCAGCGCGAGGAAATCCCGGAAGTCGTGGAACGAAGCGTTTACGACACCTAACGACGAAAAAGAACAGCCGGAGCTGTTCTTTTTTTGTCGATTATTCGCCCGATGCCTTCAGCCCGCAAGCATCCGCTAAAATTTCGAAGGAGCGTAAGCGGGCGTGATGGTCATAGATTTGGCCTGTGACCATAATCTCGTCCGCCCCCGTTTCCTCCACGATCGCTTGCACCCCTTCGCGCACCGTGTCTTTATCTCCAGTTACCGTGTATCTCAGCTGGCTTCGCACAATTTCTTCTTCGTGCGCGCTCCAGAGCGGAGCCATGGAGTCCACCGGAGGCCGAAGCTTTCCGGTGCGGCCGCGAATGATGTTCAGGAACGCCATCTGATGAGAGGTGCCCAATCGCTGCGCTTCCTCATTGGTGTCCGCCGCGACGACGTTGATGGCCACCATGGCATACGGCTGCTCCAGCGCCTCCGAAGGACGGAAGCTGGACCGGTAGAGATCTAGTGCCGGCAGCAAATATTCAGGGGCGAAATGGCTTGCGAACGCAAACGGCAAGCCCAATTGCCCGGCTAACCGAGCGCTGAATCCGCTGGAGCCTAACAGCCAAATCGGAATGTTCAGCCCTTCTCCAGGGTATGCGCGAACCGACCTGTTCCCCGGAGGAGGGGAGAAAAATTCGCGCAGCTCTTCAAGCAATCTGGGGAAATCCTGCCCGTCGCTGTCCAGTCCGCGCCGCAGCGCTCTGGCAGTCAGTTGGTCGGTGCCCGGCGCCCGGCCGAGGCCGAGATCGATCCGTCCCGGGTACATGGATTCCAAGGTGCCGAACTGTTCCGCAATGACGAGCGGGGCGTGATTCGGAAGCATGATGCCGCCGGAGCCTACGCGGATCTTCGTGGTGCCGGCGGCCACATAGCCGATCACTAGCGACGTAGCCGAGCTCGCGATGCCTGGGAAGTTGTGGTGCTCTGCAAGCCAGTACCGGTGATAGCCCCACCGTTCTGCATGTTGGGCCAAATCGAGCGTATTTTTGAAAGAATCCGCCGCTGTCCCGCCCTCGACGACGGGCGCCAAGTCCAATACGGATAATGTCGTCAAAATGGGGATTCCTCCTCACGTGTGAGTTGAGCTCTCAAACTGTAATATTTATTGTAACAGACTTAGGGTCTGCCGTGCAAACGGCATAGGTCATGTATGCGAGGGACGCATCCATCATGTTGGCCAATGAACGCAAGATTATCCGAATCAGGAGACTTTATCCGAAGGTTGGGGAAAATACGGAACGATGGCTTGAAGACCGGAGGAGAGAACCATGGATTTGTCGCAAATGTTTACCATGTATCAACCGCTGATTTCGTTCAAAGACGATAAGTTGTTCGGGTTCGAAGCGCTGCTGCGGAGCGAAACGGGCGCGGCGCCGGGCGAGCTATTCGAGAACGCGAGAGGGCGCGGAAGCGTCTATGCGCTGGATCGTCATGCCGTGAAACTGGCGGTCGAGGGCTTTCGGAAACATGGAGTCGGAACGAAGCTGTTCGTCAATGTGCTTCCCTCGACATTGGTCGAACGCGATTTCTTTCCCTACCTCGAGGGAATATTCGCGGACACCGGGTTCGACCCGACAACGCTCGTGTTCGAATTGACCGAGACGATCGTCGAGGCTTCGTTCTGGAGCGGGAACGCGCTGAAAGACGCGGTAGCGCGCATCCGGCGGGAGCTGGGCGCGTCGATCGCCGTCGACGACGTCGGAAGCGGCGTGGCTTGCAATCGCAATATCGTCGAGTTCGAGCCCGACATCGTCAAGCTGGACCAATATTTCGGGTTCGAGCTGTCGAAGTCGCCGGCGAAGCAGCGCATGGTGGACAGCTATCGGAGGCTGGCCGAAGGCAGCTTCACGCTGGTGCTGGAAGGGATCGAATTCGAAGAAGACGCCAAGGCGGCGAGGAGTCTGGACGTCGACGTAGGGCAAGGGTATGCCTTGGGCCGGCCGGAGCCGCTCGAACGATTCGCCGAAGCGGCCGCGGAACGGTAGAGGGAACGTTACCAAAAACTAGAAGCTTCCTTGCCACACGGAACGATTATAGTGTAACTTATTCCTTATAAACCTTAAGGAAGCGGCGGACGAACGAATGAATTGGAACTTTGTCCCTACCTATTTTGCGATCAAGCAAGATATTAAAGAGAAAATCGCGAAGGGCGTCCTTCTTCCGGGCGAGCTTCTGCCAGGTCGAAAGTCGATGTGCGATCAGTATCAATGCAGCTGGAGCACGCTGAACCGAGCGGTGAACGAGCTGATTTTGGAGGGCGTGTTAACGGCGGAGAAGGGGAAGGGGACGTACGTCTCCAACCGCGGTTCCGAACCGGGCGAGCAAGAGCGGACATTGGATACCGTCAACGTATGGGTATGCAACCCGTTCCCGAGCGTCTACGCTTTGATGTCCGAAATGATCGACGGCATGCGGGACGAAGCCCACCGCAGGGGCGTCTCGGTGCGAATTCTGGACCTGGCCGAACCCGCGGCGATTCCGAGCAGCCTGAACGACTTCATCGTGGTGACGCCCTCCAACGATCAATGGGCGACGCTCGTCGAAGCCCGGAATCGCGGCGATCGGTTCGTCGTGTTGAATTCAAGCTGGGATGCCGCGCCTTTCCCGTGCATCGACGCCGATATTTACGGAGCGGCGACGGAAGCGACGCGTATCCTGCTTCAGCGAGGGCACCGAGCGATCGGATTGGTAGGCATTCGCGAAGGATTTTCCAATTACGACCGAAGGGTCGAGGGATTCCGCCGGGCGTTCGAAGATGCAGGGGTTCGGATGGACCCCGAATGGATCGTCGGCCGGCCCGAAGAACGGGACGTCGCGAAGCGCATTTACGAAGAGTGGCTCGATCGCCATCCCGAGTGCACGGCGTTGTTTA
This sequence comes from Paenibacillus sp., assembly GCF_035645195.1. Taxonomy (NCBI): domain Bacteria; kingdom Bacillati; phylum Bacillota; class Bacilli; order Caryophanales; family Paenibacillaceae; genus Paenibacillus; species Paenibacillus sp. The sequence continues at coordinate 43,457 of NZ_DASQNA010000022.1, forward strand.
CCGCCGACTACGCTACTTCCATGCTCCTGCTGGAATTGCTGCAGGACAAGGGCATCCCGGTGCCGGATCGGCTGTCCTTATTCGCGACCGGCACGCCGCAATTCGCGCCGTACGGCAATTTATCGGTCAGCGCCGTCGTCCAACCGTTCCACGAGATGGGCCGGCTGGCGGCCCGTCGGCTGCTGGAGCGGGAGCTGACGCCCGGCGCCGTGCTGCTCCCTTGCCGGCTCAATATCGGCAATTCGATTAAATCCTTATAATGCGATTCGACAGCCGTCCTTGGCGCAAATTCCGGGGAGCGGCTTGTTTGCGATTGACAAAAAAACTACGTATGGAATAACATTGATATATATGTATATAGGAGGGCGGAAATGGGCAGAGCGGCGTTCACCTTAACGATCTTGCCGGGGATGGAAGAGGAGTACGATCGCAGGCATCAAGAGGTTTGGCCGGAGCTGTTGGAGCTGATGAAAGCGTATGGGTTTCGGAACTATTCGATCTTCCGTTCCGGACGTTCCTTGTTCGGGTACGTAGAGAACGAAGGCGATGTCGGAGGAGCGCTCGCCGCGCTTCATGAGCACCCGATTCAGCAACGTTGGCGCGATGCCATGTCCGACGTGCTCGTTCGCGATCGGCAGATGGGATTCACATTTTTGGACGAAGTATTTCATATGGATTGATGGGGGAGATCATCTTGGAAATGCGTCAGCCCGGAAAGCCGATCAATATTTTGTTTATTATGGCGGATCAGCTTCGTTACGACAGTTTAGGGTATACCGGACATCCGATGGTGAAAACCCCCAATATCGACAAATTGGCGGCCGAAGGTACGCAATTTCAGAAGATGTATGTGCAATCCGCCGTTTGCGGTCCGTCCCGGGCTTCGATTTATACGGGTCGGTACGTTCATTCTCACCGGGTCCGATTCAACGAGGTGCCGTTCGGCGCGGGCGAGCGGACGATCGCCGATTACTTCAACGATGCGGGATACCGCTCGGCGCTGATCGGCAGAACCCACTTCACCCCCATTACCGAAACGTACGGCTTCGAGTATTACGCTTACTACGACGGTTTGCCGGCCAAAGACGGATTTTCCGCGTATCCGGAGTATTTGCGCCGATGCGGTTACAGCGAGGAAGACATTCGGTTCCGGTATTGGCCGAAGGAACTGACCGTGCTGCCGGGGCAGGAAGCGTATCCGGAGGACTTCGCGGAGGCCGACTATCCATGCCGTATTCGCGAAGAACATTCTGACACCGCTTACATGACGAATGAGGCGATCCGCTTTATTCGGGAGACCGCCGATCGGCCCTGGATGCTTCATTTGTCGTATTGGAAGCCGCACCTGCCTTTCAGCGTGTCGGAACCGTATTTCGGCATGTACGACCCGGACGAAGTGCCCATGCCCCAACGGAAGAACGGAGAGTTGGACGGCAAGCCTCCGCTGCAGCGCCTGTTCCGGGAAGAACGCCGCGGCGCGTTCGTCGACGACGAACGGCGCCTTCGCAGGGTCAGGTCCGCCTACTACGGCATGATCACCCAACTGGACGACCATCTCGGGCGATTGTTCGACGAGATGGAGCGGCTGGGCGTCTTGGACAATACGTTGATCGTATTCACGTCCGACCATGGAGAATATTTGGGCGATCATGGAATGATCGAGAAGGAGCTCTTCTACGAACAAGCGATCCATGTCCCCTGCATTCTCAAGCTTCCCGGCGTCGTTCCCGCCAACCGGCAAGTCGGGGAGCTGGTCGAATCGATCGATTTGCTGCCGACGCTGCTGGAGGCCGCAGGCTTGCCGATCCCTCCCGCCGTTCAAGGGCGAAGCTTGCTGCCGTTGATTCGCGGCACCGCAGCGGAATGGAGAAGGGAAGTGTTCGCCGAGTGGGACTTCCAATATTATCATTCCCGCCGGCTGTTAGGCCTCGCCCCCGAACAGTGCAGGGCGATCATGATTCGGGACGAACGCTGGAAGTACGTGCATTACAGCGACCAGCCTTGCGAGCTGTACGACCTGGAAGAGGATCCGGGCGAATTCGAAAATGTGGCCGATCGGCCGGAACAGCGGGACAGGGTCGAGGCGATGCTCCGGCGCATTCTCGAGTGGCGGATGCGGACGGAAGACCCAATGCCCGAAATCGATTTAACGTTCGCGACCTACCTGCGCGACCCTTGGAAAGCCCCGGCGGGCAGGTAGCGCGCGGAAGCGGCTTGTTGTCACGAAAGCGATGCAATGCGATTCCATACGAGAGGGGCAGGGACCTTGGCCGAACGGTTTGCCGGTGCCGCCGTTTCCCGAACGAGGATGCCGCTGCACATGCGGAATAAGAAATTCAAGAAACACCTCATCGCCTACGCCTTTCTTTTGCCGATCTTCATTTCGATGGCTTTGTTCAAGTACTACCCTTTTTTCACCGCTATTTTGAAATCGTTTTACCAATGGAACGGGGCGAATATCGACAAGTTCGTCGGATTGGAAAATTTCAGGCAGCTGCTGCAAGATCCGACGTTTTACGTATCGCTGAAAAACGTGTTCGTCCTGACGATCTGCTTCGTCCTGATTCAACTCGTTTTCCCGTTGTATGCGGCCGTCGGCGTGTTCCACACCCGGTTGAAAATGCAGAACATGTATCGCGTGCTGTTCCTCGTGCCGCTGGTGGTGCCGCATATCATCATCTTCCTGCTCTGGCGATGGATTTATATGGGCAACGGCGTCATCAATACGTTCTTAGATGGGATCGGTCTGGAGTCATGGACCCGCGCGTGGCTGGGGGAAAGCGCGACGGCGCTGTGGTCGGTCGTCTTCGTCAATTTTCCGTGGATCGGGGGCATTTTTTTCCTGATCTATTTGGCCGGGTTGATCGCTATTTCTCCGGAACTATTCGAAGTGGGGAAATTGGACGGCATGAACGCGTGGCAAAGGTTTCGGCATATCGAGCTGCCTCTGATCAAAAACCAAATCCGGCTCGTCGTCATTCTAGCGTTCATCCAACAATTCCAAAGCTTCGAGAACGTGCTCGTGCTGACGAACGGCGGCCCGGGATTCTCCACGCTTACCCCAGCTCTATATCTATATAAAGAAGGCTTTGAGTATAACGAGTTCGGGTATGCCTCCGCCATCGGGGTGGTCATCTTCCTCATCCTGGTGGCCGTAACCTTCGGCGCGAACAAGTTGATCAGACCGGCGGATACGTCGGATTAAGGGGGGCGGAACATGCGAAAAAGGGCCCTGGGAGCCGCGGCGAATCACATCGCGCTTGCGTCGCTGCTGCTCCTGACGTTATTTCCGTTTTACATGCTAGCCATCAGCTCCTTCAAGTTTCAGGACCAAATGATCCATTCCTTCTGGGTGCCGGCCGCCCCGCTGCACTTCGAAAACTACGTCGGCGCATTCCTGCAAACGTATCCCTTCATAGGGAACTCGATTGTAATCACGACCGGGATCATCGTTTGCGTGCTGATCAACTCGACGCTGGCGGGGTACGCCTTCGCCCGGTTCCAATTTTTCGGTCAAAGTCTACTGTATTCGCTCATTCTGATGTTGATGATGGTGCCCGGCTTCCTGCTGCTGATTCCGCAGTTCGCCTTGTTTCGGTCCTTCGGGCTGCTGAACACGTACTGGGCCCAAATTTTCGGACCGATGGCGGGCGCTTCGGCGCTGGCCACGATGCTGATGCGGACGTTCTTCGAAGGCATTTCGAAGAGCCTGATCGAAGCCGCGGAGATGGAAGGCGCCGGGGATCTGCGCATCTTCTGGCAAATCGTGCTGCCGCTGTCCAAGCCGGTGGTGTCGACCGTCGCCATCATCAACGCGCTTACGGGTTGGAACAACTACATTTGGCCGTTGGTCGTCACGTCCGGGGAATCGGTTCGACCGATCATCCTCGCCTTGAGCAATATTAAAGGACCGCTCGATCAAGTGCAGGGGCTGCAGTTCGCCGGTTACGTCATCGCCGCCATGCCGATGTTGATTTTGTTCGCGTTCGCTACGAAATCGTTCATCAGCGGCATTACGGCGGGAGCGGTGAAAGGATGAATGCGGTCGCCGAACGGAGAGGGGGGAGCGGAAAACGCGTTTGGGAAGCTGCGAACGGCACTTTGGTTACAAATCGCGACTTTAAAAAGGGGAAGGTGTAGAACAATGGAAAAGAACCGTCTGACGATGCGCGGGGCCGCCGCGGCGATCGGCATCGCGCTGGTCGTCGCCGGATGCAACGCGTCCGGGGGCGCGGGCTCCGAAGGGGCAGCCGATTCGAACCGCACCACCGAGCTCAACGTCATCATCCAGTCCGATGCGAGCGGCGACGAGCAGGAGAAGGTCGCTTGGGAAGAAACCATAGCCTTGTACGAAGAAGCGAATCCGAACGTGGACGTCAACCTCCAGCTCCAATCCTTCGACGGCGTAGAGCAGCACCGCACTTGGGTAACCACGCAGCTGATCGGGGGAACGGCTCCGGACGTGTTCACGACCCGGTACATCTGGGACCAAGAAGATTTGAAGAAAGAGCTGCTCGTCGATCTGACGCCCTATTACACCCAGAAGCAAGCGCATCTCGGGGACAGAACGTGGGAGGAGGCGTTCCCGGATGCCGTGCTGCAGCGGATGCGGGGGGATGACGGGCGTTACGCCAGCGTGCCTACGAGCATCGACTCCGTACGGATTCTGTATAACAAAGATCTATTCGATAAAGCGGGCGTCACGGCCATTCCGACAACGTGGAACGAATTCATGGAGGCGCAAGAAAAGCTGAAGCAGTCCGGCGTCGTTCCGTTCGGGTTCCCGAATACGAAGCCGGGGGATTACAACTACAGCTGGACGACACGGATTCTCACGGAGGAGCTGATCGCAAGCCAGTACGAAGAGCTGGACGTCAGCGGCAACGGCTTCATCGAGGTGAACGAGTACGTTCGGGCGGTGGACCAAGGGATGGTCGACATTACCCAGTCCCCTTACAAGGACGTCTTCCCGCTGATCAAGGAATGGAGTCAATACTGGCCTAGAGGGTATAACGGCATCGACTTCAACACGTCGAACGAAATGTTCCTGCGCGGGGAAGTCGCCATGGTAATGCGGACATCCTCGCAAAGCAAGGTGTTGTTCGAATCCAGCGCGCGCAACTTCGAGATGGCGCTCTTCCCGCTGCCGTATATCACGAAGGAGAACCACCCCGACGCCGTCGAGAAGCTGATGGAGATCGGCGGGGTGCCGGCGGGCAATTTGGCGATTCCGAAGTCGATCGATCCGGGGAAAATCGATGCCGCCGTCGACTTTATCGCCTTCGTCACCTCCCCGCGCATCCAAGGCATGCATGCCGAGAAGCTGTACCGCGCGCCGGCGACGGCCACGGCCGATCTGCCCGAACATCTGCAAGGCTTCAAGTTCGTAGGCGATCCGATGAAGCTGAACATTTACGGCGGCGAAGTCGACAAGAACGTGACGGAAAACAACCAGAAACTGGGACAGCTGTACTTGGAAGGATCGAAGCCGTTGGAGGAGTATTTGGCGGAGCTGAAGCAAGTCATGGTGGACGGCGTGAAGAAGAAGATGGAGGAGAATCAATGGAACGCCGGCAACAATTACGGCATTAAACAGGAATAAGCCGAACCGATCGGCCGGATGCCGGCCGCCGCGCAGAAGCCGTCCCGTCGGGACGGCTTTGTTGCGCCGCGACGAATTCGCGCGTTACTTCCCGAACGACACCTCGATGCGAACGATCTCCGAGCGAGTGCCGATTCGAATCGGCGGTCCCCAGAAGCCAAACCCGGATGTCACGATCGCATGAAGCTGTTCCTTACGCAGGTAACCCCAATCGAGTTCGTAAATCCTTCGCGTGATCAGGTTGCCCGGGGCGACCTGCCCGCGGTGCGTGTGTCCGGACACGATCAGGTCGATGCCGGCCTGCTGCGCGATATCCAGCTCGTACGGCTGGTGGTCCAAGAGGATCAGCGGAAGAGAGCGATCCTCCCCTTCAAGCAGCTCTTCAAGGGCGGCGCGGTCGCGCTCGGTACGGTCTTTGCGGCCGACAAGGAGCAAAGAGTCGGCTACGGTCTCGACCTCGTCATACAACACCGTGATGCCGGCCTGTTCGATCGCTTCGACGATCGTTCGCGTCGAACCGTCGTAGCGGTCGTGGTTGCCGAGCGAGGCATACACGCCGAGGGGGGCCGAGATGCCGCGGAGAATATCGGGTATGCCTTGCTCCAAATACGGACCGATGTCATCGTCGAGGATGTCGCCGGGAAACAGCACGAGATCGGGCTGCAGCGCATTGATCTCATGAACCATCCGCTCGGCATGGTCTCGACCCGACAGCAGTCCGAAGTGCATATCCGCGGCCATCGCGATCGTCATCGATTCGGCGTACGGATTCGGCTTGTCGATGTGCACTTCGTATGTACGCACTACGGGGTTGTAGGCGTTAAACATGCCGTAACCGAGGAAGCCTGCCACGGCCAGAAGGGCCGCGACGCCGGACCACTTCTCCACATGATGCCTCGGGAGGCGGGTAAACCGCAGCAGCCGGACGCTAATTTGCACAAGCGGCAGCACCATGAGCAGCAAGTAGAACAGCGCCATCCAATAAGCGCCGATGATGCGCAGGACGACGTTATCGAAGACGAGGCCCCAAATAAAGGCGCTGGCGACGACGCTTACCGTGACGATGTAAAGAATCTTCAAAGTTTTAGAAGCCTTGGGCCTGAGCCAGCGCCAGCCGCTCCACCCGATATAGTACACAAGCGCCGCATAGAGTAAGATGTATGCCAAACCGATCAGTATGAACATAGGGTTTCTCCTATCGCTACAATGGAAAGTCGCTGGCCGCCGCGGCCTGCTATAAATATATCCTATATATAATACCGCATCGGGGCAAATCAACGCCGAGGAACCGTCGACTGCCTAAAACGTATTAGAAGGAACGCTGCCGCGAATTCGAAATCCGTACCGATGATCCAAGCGATAAGGAACGGCGGATGAAGCGGCGCAGGCGGAAATCAGAAACGGAAAACGGAGTGAGGTTCCTTGTACGATCAAAAGTGGTTTCGCGCGGGATTGTGGGTGCTGCTTGCCTTCGCTATCATTTGGGTCGGTTCGCAAATCGAATTCATTTTCCGTCCCTTAGTTGTGATTGTCCAGACGTTATTCGTTCCGCTGCTCGCGGCCGGCGTCTTGTTTTTCCTGCTCCGCCCGCCGGTGCAATTTCTCGTCTCGCGGAAGGTGCCCCGAGCTTTGGCGATACTGCTGCTGTATCTCCTCATCGCGGGCTTCGCGACGATCGCGGCGCTAACGGTTGGACCGCTGGTTCGAGGGCAGTTCGCGCAATTGATCGAAGCGCTGCCGGGCTTCATCGAACTTGCGATCGCGAAGACGTACGAGCTCCTCCGATCCGAGGCGTTCGCCAGCTTCTTAGCTACATCCAACATCGATCCGGACGCGTTGGCCGAACAGGCGTCGGGATACGTCATGACGGTGGTCGACGTCGTGAGCCGAAACCTCTCGAATATTGTCGGCTTTATCGCGAACGTCTTCATGATCGTGTTGGTCGTCCCCTTCATCCTCTTTTATTTCCTCAAGGACGGCGAGAAAATGTTCGAAGGCTTGATCGGCCTGTTGCCGAAGCGGCGGCAATCCGAAGGTCGCGAGCTGCTGCTGGAACTCGATCGAACGATCGGCCTCTTCATCCAAGGGCAGATGACCGTCGCCGTCAGCGTCGGCGTCATGCTGTTAATCGGTTTCGAAATCATCGGATTGAACTATGCGGTGCTGCTTGCCTTCTTCGCCATGATCACTAATGTCATTCCGTACTTGGGCGCGTTCCTGGCGGCGGCGCCCGCGCTCATCGTCGGCTTGGCCGATTCGCCGCAGATGGCGCTCAAAGTGCTCCTCGTCACCGTCATCGCGCAGCAGATCGAAGGCAATCTCCTCTCTCCGTGGATCATGGGCAAGGGGCTGAACATCCATCCGCTGACGATCATTCTGCTGCTGCTCGTCGTCGGCACGTTGATCGGTCCCGTCGGGCTGCTGTTCGCGATCCCGGGCTACGCCGTCTTGAAGATCGTCGCCGTGTACGCGATGCGGTGGATGCGGAAGGGGCCTGAGGACCCGATAGACGCTTAAGAGCGCGCTGAACGAGGAGGCAAGCGGATCGCGAACAAAGTCGTGAAAGTGCACGAGGAAAGTCGCCTAAACGGTAGTTCGCCGCCGTCGGCGTCAGTATCATGAAGAGACATGGAAAAAGTGATGCATTGCCAAAACGAAAACGATACCACACAATGAATAACGGGCTGTCGGGCATATGCTCGGCAGTTTTTTGCATCATGGGGAAGGAGTGGCGGCATTGCGAATCCCGCATCTATCGTGGAATTCCATTCGGTTCAAGCTGGTAGCGGGGTTATTTCTCGTGACGATCCCGCTCATTACGATGCTTATCTACAACAACTACTACAGCATCAGCGTCGTTCGCAACCAAGTGGCGCTTTCCAATAAGAATTTGATCTCGTTGTACATGGCCCAGATCGATTCGCAGCTGCAGGATGCCGAACGCAATTTGATGAGCTTGGTGACCTACGACTACGATATTCGGTCCATGGATAACCCGAATTCGGGGGACGAGTACCAACTGGCGAAACACCGCGTATCGATGAAATTGTCTAACGAGATCGTACTGTACAAATCTGTCGACGCTTTCTTCGTCTACTCCAAGGCAAGGCAGGATCTGCTGGACGTCTTCAAGGCGGGGGTCGCCTTTCCGGAGCGGGATCGAGTCGAGCAGTATTTGCATCGGTGGTTCGAAGGCCGACCGGCTCTGGAGGAGAGCGGCAACGACGGTTGGTTCGCGCAGAAAATCGGGGAAGATTACTACATGCTGAAGGTGATTCCTTCCGGGGATCTGTATATCGGGGCATGGGTCAACGCGAAGACGCTGCTCGTTCCGCTCCACTTGATCGATCTAGGCGGCGAAGGAAGCGCGCTGCTGGTGACGGAGCGGGGGGAGCCTATGGTCAGCACCGGTCCTTTGCCGGACGAGCGGATCGATTATACGAAAGGTTTACAGCAATATTATCTTTCCGGCGGCCAGACCAACTCGCTGATCGTCGGAGAGCCGTCGCAAGAAGGAAACTTCAGCCTCGTCGCCGCTATCCCGGAAAAGCAAATATTACAAAACCTCCCAAAGTTGTCTCGGACCATAGAAATCATATCGATCGCTTCGATCGGGCTGCTTCCGATCAGCTTGCTGCTGCTTCGCCGTATTTTGCTTTTGCCGCTGAAACGTCTGCTTTCCGTCATGAGACGAATCAACGACGGGAACGTCAACGTGCGAGTCGAACCGTATCCGGCATCCGATGAATTCATCTTAGTGAATCAAACGTTCAACTCGATGATGTCTCAAATCGAGGAACTCAAAATCAGCGTATACGAGGAGCAGTTGAGCAAGCAAAAGGCGGAGCTGCAACACCTGCAATTGCAAATCAATCCGCATTTTTTCATGAATTCTTTAAACATCCTGTACAATCTGGCGCAAGTCAAAAAGTTCGAGCTGATTCAGGAAATGACCTTGTGCTTGGTTCAATATTTCCGTTTTATGTTCCGCAGCAATTTGACGTTCGTCGCGCTGCGGGAGGAGCTGCAGCATGTACGCAATTATATAAGGATTCAAGAGCTTCGTTATCCGAACCGGTTAACGTGCCGAATCGAAGCGCCGGCCTTCTTGGAGCAGGTTCCCGTGCCGCCGCTCGTGATTCAATCTTTCTTGGAAAATTCCATGAAGCATGGCGTGACGCAGGACGAGCCGATCCATTTGTCCGTCGACATCGATTTGAAGGAAAGCGGACTGGAGCCTTATATCGAGATCATCATACGCGATACGGGCTGCGGGTTTTCGGAACGCGCCTTAGCCCAAATTCGCTCGGGAAATCGCGTGATCGACGAACAGGGCGAACATATCGGCATATGGAACGTGCGAAAGAGACTTCAGCTGCTGTATGGCGATCAAGCGTCTATCGTTTGTTATAACGGCTTCCCGCAAGGCGCCGTGATCGAATTGAAGCTTCCTTATCATGTGGAGACGTAGGAAAGGGGAGTGCGACGAATGGTGCAGGTGCTCATCGTAGACGACGAGATTCATGCCGTAGAAGGAATCCGTTCGGGCGTCGAGTGGCGGAAGCTCGGCGTTACCGGCGTCTTTGCCGCGTATAACGCTAAACAAGCTCAAGAGGTGTTCGAGCGCGAACCCATCGATATTATGCTATGCGATATCGAGATGCCCCAAGCGACGGGGCTCGAGCTGACCGAATGGGTGCGGAACCGCTCCCCGAAGACGGAAACGATTTTTTTAACATGCCATGCCGATTTCAAATATGCCAAGCAGGCGCTTCAGTTGGGAAGCCTGGATTACATGCTTAAGCCCGTTCCGTTCAAAGAATTGGAGAAGGTGCTGCGGAAAGCCATCGAGAAGATCGGCAAAGATTCGGAGCTCGCGGAATTCAGCCAGTACGGCCGGTTCTGGTTCCAGCACCAACCGATGCTGATCGAGCGGTTCTGGCTGGACATCGTCACGCAGACGATTCCGTCGGATGCGGCGGCGGTAAGGCGTGCCGCGGCGGACCGCAACATCCCTTACGCGGACGAGATGAGCTTCGTGCCGGTGTTGATCAGCGTGCAACGGTGGCACAAGCCGTTAACGCTTCGCGACGAAAAAATTTTGGAGTACGCGCTGAAAAAGACCGCCGAAGAAGTGCTGCTCGGCTCTCGCCGAGACGGGCAAATTTTCCCGTTCGGGAACGGGCGTCTGCTGGCGGTCTTAGCCGGCGAAAGCCACTCCGACATCGAATCGACGTTAAAGCCATTATGCGAACGGTATATAGAGACGTGCATGCAGTATTTTTATTGCGATCTCTCTTGTTATCTCGGAGACACCGTGCACGGGCACGGCATGTACGAGATGGTGAATCGTCTGCAGGTCCTGGAGAAAAACAATGTCGCTTACAACAATAAAGTGTTTTTGTCGTTCGATCTAAGGAGGCAGCCTCCCGCCAACCGATTGCCGGACATGGAAATGTGGGGGGTCATGCTCAAGGAAGGGAAAGGCGAGAACGTACTGGAGGAAGCGGCTCGCTATTTCGAGCAGCAATTGACGCAAGATGCGCTGGACGCCAACATGCTGCACCGGTTTTATCAAAATTTCCAACAGATGCTTTATTACGTGCTCCAAACGAAAGGGATTCAAGCCCATCAACTGTTCAGCGACGACGTCTCCGTGGAGCTGGCGGCGCGTGCGACCCGTTCCGTGACGGATATCGAGGCGTGGATGAACCATGCGGTTCGCAAAGCGATCGAATACGTGTCCTCGATCGAACAATCGCAAAGCGTGATCGAACGAGTAAAGCATTTTATCAAACTGAATATCGCGAAAGACTTGTCGAGGGAGGACATCGCGAATCACGTGTTTCTCAACCCGGACTATTTGACTCGGATTTTTAAGAAAGAGACCGGCATGGCGGTATCGGATTATTTGTTTCAAGAACGGCTCAAGCTGGCGCAGGAGCTGCTGACAAAAACCGATATGCCGATCAGCGCGGTCGCGTCGCACATCGGCTACGCGAACTTTTCGCACTTCTCCCGGATGTTCAAGAAGTACACCGACCTCAATCCGAACGAATACCGTCAATTGCATCAGTGAACGCGGCAGGGGATAAGGTCGGCAAATGTATAACGAAAAGTCGTTCGCGGAGCGGTGCCGATTGGGCGGAACACGTACAATGAGGACAGATTCGCCGGAGATTCCGCTGCAGCGCAAACGGTTTCAACCGGCGGGAACCAAGAAAATGGGGGAGTACGATGAATAAGAAGTTTATGATCGCAAGCGCGCTCGCGACGGCGACGGCGCTCGTCTTATCCGCGTGCGGCGCTAATAGCGGCAACGCGCCGGCAGCGAACGGCGGAGCCTCGGAATCGACGGAACAGACCGTCGACTTGACCGTAGCCTTTCCGATTTTCGGAGCCGTGCCGAAGGATATGGAGGCGGTTCAAGCAGCGATTAACGAGATCGCGAAGGAGAAAATCAATACGACCGTTACGTTGACGCCGATCAGTATCGGAAACTGGGATCAACAGGCGAACTTGATGTTGAGCAGCAATGAAAAACTTGATCTGATGCTAGTCCTAGGCAACAACTACAGCAATTATGTCGCCAAGGGTCAGCTCATTGCGCTCGACGAGCTGCTCGAACAGCACGGCCAAGGGATCAAGGAAGCGCTCGATCCTTCTTATCTGAAGGCACCGCAAATCGCGGGGGCGATTTACGCGATTCCTACGGTGCGGGACTTCGCGAGCTATAACGGCATCTCGATGCGAAAGGATCTCGTCGAGAAATACGGAATCGATGTCAACCAAATTCGGACGCTCGACGATGTAGAGGCGGTTTTGAAAACGATCAAGGCGAACGAGCCGAATATGACGCCGCTCATTCCGGGCAATGTCGGCGCTTCCATTCTGGACCGGTACCGCACGTACGATAGCCTCGGCGATTCGATCGGCGTGCTGCCGAATTTCGATAACGGGTTGAAGGTCGTCAACCTCTACGAAACCGAGGAATACGCTCAGCTCGTGAAGAAGGTAAGAAGCTGGTACACCTCCGACTTGATCCTGAAAGATGCGGCGACGAACAAAACGACGGTTTCCGATCTGATGAAGGCGAATCGCGCCTTCGCGTATTTAGCCAACATGAAGCCTGGATTCGTAGAGCAAGAATCCAAGAATAACGGAACGCAGATGGTGACGGCGACCTTGGTTCAGCCCGTATCGACGACTTTGAACGTCACGGGCGCCATGTGGGGGATCCCGATCAACTCCAAGACGCCGGACAACGCGATGGAATTCCTGAATCTGATGTATTCAGATCCCGAGATCGTCAATTTGCTCATTTGGGGCATCGAAGGGCAGCATTATGTCGTGAAAGACAATGTCATCGACTATCCTGAAGGCGTCAATGCGCAAACATCGGGCTATAACTTGAATTTGGGATGGATGTTCGGGAATCAGTTCCTGTCGCATGTGTTCACCGGCAATAACCCGGATATCTGGAAAGAGATGGATGAATTCAACAAATCGGCGCTGAAATCCAAGGCACTCGGCTTTACGTTCGACGCCAGCGCGGTGAAGGCGGAGTATGCCGCGGTCACGAACGTGATTACGGAATACAGGCTGCCGCTCGAGACGGGGAGCGTCGATCCGGACAAGGTGTTGCCGGAATTCATTGCGAAGTTGAAATCCGCCGGCATCGACAAGATTATCGCGGAGAAACAAAAGCAGCTCGACGAATGGGCGAAAAACAACCAATAATCCTGTAAGCTTCTGCCCAGGTCAACCTCGTTGACAGGGGCTTTTTTTTCCGATACCGACGCGAGGAGAGGGAAGACGATGGTTAGAGAGATTTCGTACAACGAAAATTGGATGTTCGCCAAAACCGGAGACCCAGAATATGCGCATGAGCGCATGCGCGAAGGGCAGTCCGTCACACTGCCGCACACATGGAATGCGGAGGACGGGCATGGACCGAATTATTATCGAGGAGCGTGCTGGTACCAGAACGTATGGACGCTCTCCCCCGAGGATGCGGCAAAGCGGGTGTACCTGGAGATCGGAGCCGCCGGCAATACCGGGAAGGTATATATTAACGGCAGCTTGGCGGGCGAAAGCCGATGCGGCTACGCCATGTTCCGGGTGAACGCAACGCCGTATTTGAAAGCAGGAGAGAATCTCATCTCCATATTGGTCGATAACAGTTACGACAATGAAGTGTTCCCGCTGTTGGCTGACTTTACGTTCTACGGCGGCTTGTATAGAGAAGTCAAACTGCTGGTGATGGACGACCTGCACTTCGACGTCATGGACAACGGCCGGGACGGCGTGTATTTCACGCAAAAGAAGATCGGGGAGCGAACATTCGAGTGGACGGTTCAAGGCAGGGTAATCAATGAATCCTCTCAAGCCGAAGCGGGAATCGTTCAGGTGGAGCTCAAGGACCAAGACGGGAACGTCGTATCGACGGCGACGTCAGAACATGCATTCGATGGCGAAACTACGTTCGAGCTGCGAAGCGACATTGTCGACCCGATTCTTTGGCACGGGGTCGAACGACCTTATCTGTACACGGCTGCGATTACCGTCGCGGCGGGCGGACAGACGCGCGATTCGCGGCAGATCGAAATCGGCTTTCGCACGATCGACGTTACGACCGACCGAGGCTTGCTCTTAAACGGGGAACCGTTGAAATTGAACGGCGTGTGCCGCCATCAAGATTTCGCGGGGGCAGGCAACGCCATTACCAAGGCGCATATGGAGCGGGATATGGCTTTGATCCGGGAGGTTGGCGCGAATAGCGTCCGGCTCGCTCACTACCAGCATGACGATTATTTTTACAGCTTGTGCGACCGTCACGGCTTGTTGGTGTGGGCCGAAATCCCGTTCATCAGCGTCCCTTCCACCAAAGATCCGGAAAATCGAAATGCGGTCGAGCAGCTGGAAAGACTCGTGAAGCAGGCTTTCAATCACACCTCGATCTATTGCTGGGGCGTGCAGAACGAAATCACCATCGCGGTGGAGACGGAGCACACGCACACTACAGTTCAAAAATTGGTTCGTATGGTCAACGAGCTGGACCCCGGCCGTTATACGGTCCAAGCGAACATCAACGGGGTGGAAGACGACAGCGTCTTTCATAGCTACACCGATTTGGCCGGCTATAATTTGTACTATGGTTGGTATTACGGCGAAGTGAAGGATTTGCAAAAGCGGTTCGACTCGTTCCACGCCGCGAACCCGGAGCTCCCGCTGATCTTATCCGAGTACGGCGTGGATACGAATCCCAAGTTTCATTCGTATGCGCCGAAGGTGAAGGATTACACGGAAGAATATCAGCTGTTATTTCATCGCAACGCCATCGATGCGATCGGCGAGCGTCCATATGTGATTGGCGGTTACGTGTGGAATATGTTCGATTTCGGCAGCGCGAACCGGAATGAAGGCGGCGAGACCGGCAAAAACCTAAAGGGCCTCGTAACATTCGACCGAACGACCAAGAAGGACGCGTTTTATCTGTATAAAGCCTATTGGTCCAAGGAGCCTTTCGTGCATCTTGCCGGCCGCCGTTTTGTAAATCGGCATCAAGCGCAGAACGATATCGTCGTGTTGACCAACTTGCGCGATATCCGTGTGTATGTAAATAACGAATTGATCGCTCGTATCGAAAGCGACGAACCGGTGAAAATCGCGAAGGATGTCTTGTTGTCCGAAGGCGATAACCTTGTGCGGGTCGAGGGCGTCGATGACCGGGGCTTCATGTGCGAGGACGAAATGGCGCTGCGCCGCGTAAGCGAGCCCGATGAAAGTTATATCCACGTTGCCGAAGACCGAACGAAGCATGTCGTGAATTGGTTCGAGAAATTCGATTTATCGGATACCGAAGCCGTCCCTCTAAAAGACGGATACTATTCGACGTTCGATACGATCGAGGAGCTCTACCGCAGCGAAGCGGCGAAAGCCGTATTCCTCAAATATTTCGCGCATGTCACCGGAAATCCGTTTTTCGAAGTGACGATGAACGTGATGTCCATCGAGAAGATGGCGCAGCTGGAGTTTTACCGAATCGTTCCGGAGCTATTGATTGCGATTAATAAAGAATTGAATGCAATTCCGAAGCTCGCGGCCGAACCGTCGGCGAAACCGTAATCGGCGAGACACGAGGACCCCTGCCAATGTATCCGTTGCAGGGGTCGTTTTTTTGACCTCCGGGGTGGTCGGCAAAGTGCAAATCGGAAGTCGGAGGAACGGTAGTTAGGCTGTCCGGATTTCTCTATGATGAGAGTACATCAGATAAGCATTCGCCTGAAAGGGGATCGTACCGCATGACAAATCACACCCACAGCGTGGCGGTGAAAAACGCGCCCAAGATCAAACTCGCGCGGAGCGCGGCCGTGAAACGAATTTGGAAATTTAGCCCGCTCTACTTGATGATGATCCCGGGAGTCGTATATTTGATCATCAATAACTACTTGCCGATGTTCGGTCTCGTCATCGCCTTCAAGGATATCAATTTCGCGAAAGGCATTTGGGGAAGCGATTGGGTCGGACTTCAAAACTTTAAGTTTCTCTTTCAAACGTCGGACGCGTACGTCATTACCCGCAACACGATTTTGTACAACGTGGCTTTCATCGTGTTCAATCTGATCGTCGGAGTGGGCCTTGCGATTTTGCTCAATGAAATCAAAAGCAAGCTCGCCTCTCGGTTCTACCAAACGGTCATCATTCTGCCTTTCCTCATTTCCATGGTGTTGGTGAGTTATCTCGTATTCTCCTTGCTGAGCATGGAGAGCGGCTTCATGAACAAGACGGTTTTGCCGCTGCTCGGCATCGACCCGATCGCTTGGTACAACGAACCGAAGTATTGGCCGTTCATTCTGACCGCGGTCGAGGTTTGGAAAGGGGCCGGGTACGCTTGCATCATTTATTTGGCGGCCATTATCGGCATCGATCCGGAGTATTACGAGGCGGCCACGCTGGACGGCGCATCGAAGTGGCAGCAAATCCGTAAGATTACGCTGCCGCTGATTATGCCGGTCATCATTATGCTGACGCTGCTTGCGATCGGACGCATATTTTACTCCGACTTCGGATTGTTCTACCAAGTGCCGATGAACGCGGGCGCATTGTTCAGCACCACGAACGTAATCGATACGTACGTGTTCCGAGGCCTGCTGCAGCTCGGCAACATCGGAATGTCCTCGGCGGCGGGCTTCTACCAATCGCTCGTCGGATTCGCGCTCGTCCTGGCATCCAATTATGTCGTCCGTAAAATCAACAAAGAGAACGCGTTGTTCTAAGGAGGATCTCCGTGAATAAAGAAATTGCAGCTTGGCGGGTGGCGGCCCATACAGTCTTGATTCTGTTCTCTCTCTCGTGTCTGCTTCCGTTCGTGTTATTGACGATGTCCTCCATTACGGACGAGCAGGCGATTTTGCAGCATGGGTATTCCTTCTTCCCGAAGGAATTCAGCTTTGCCGCATATGAGTATTTATGGCAGCAATCTGCGTTGATTTTTAATGCGTACGGCATTACGGTGTTCATCACGGTCGTCGGAACCGCGGTCAGCTTGCTGATCACTTCGCTGCTCGCTTATCCGTTATCGCGCCGGGACATGCCGGGCGGCACGTTCTTCGCCTTCTTGGTTTTCTTCACGCTGCTGTTTAACGGCGGACTCGTGCCGACGTATCTGATTTACACGCAGGTGTTCGAAATTAAAAATACGTTGTGGGCGTTGATCGTCCCGGCGCTGTTGATGAAAGGCTTTAATGTGCTGCTCATGCGAACATTTTTCATGACGACCATTCCGGTACCGGTGTTGGAGTCGGCAAGCATCGACGGGGCGAGCGAGTTTAAGATGTACTACAAGATCGTCCTGCCGCTGTCGCTCCCGATTATGGCTACGGTCGGGCTGTTCCAAGCGCTGGCGTATTGGAATGACTGGAACAACGGGTTAATCTATGTGACGGACCCGCAATTGTTCAGTTTGCAAAACGTGCTGAACCGGCTGATGAGCGATATTCAGTTCCTGGCTAGCAACAGCGATTTCGCCTCGAACGCGAGCGAAAGCGTCGCGCAGCTCCCGAGCGAAACGTTCCGCATGGCCATCGCGGTCATCGCCGTCGTGCCGATTCTCATCGCATATCCGTTCTTCCAAAAGTACTTCGTAAAGGGCATGACCATCGGCGCGGTCAAAGGTTGACCCCGATTCATTCATAACAGGAAAAGGCTGCGGAGTCCCGGGCATCTCTCGGGCTCCGCAGTCTTTTTTCTTTTGCGTTTGACAGGACACCTAAAGGTGTCATACAATCAAAAAGGAAACTAAATGGTGTCCGGTTGGAATTATCAGGAGGTGTTGCAGTAACGGCTGTCCCTTCATACTACATTTAGAATCTTATACCGAAATCACGGCGGGGAGGGCTGTTGTGAACGATCATACAACGGCGCGGGATGTGTTCGATGCAATCGCAGACCCCACGAGGCGCCAATTGATTCGTCTGTTAGCAGAGGCGGGGGAGAAGCCGCTTCATGAATTAACGCCGCACTTTCCGATGGGACGAACCGCGGTATCCAAACATTTGTCCATTCTGAAAGAGGCCGGACTGGTCGTCGACCGCAAGGTCGGCAGGGAAACGCGGTATCGTCTCAACGCCGCCCCTTTGATCGAAGTTCATGATTGGGTGGCCTTCTACAGCAAGTTCTGGAGTACGAATCTGCGGCGCCTAAACCAATTATTGGAGGAGGAAGAACTATGAGTCTTACATTATCCTTGGATTTTCAGTACAAGACATCGATCGAGAAGCTGTGGTCCGCCTTGACCGATTCGAGCAAGCTCGCCCGATGGGTATGCAACATCCACACCGGACAGCCGATGGAAAATAATTTTAAGCCGGTCGTCGGTCACCGGTTTCAGTTTCGGACGGAGCCGACCGAATATTGGAACGGGGTCATCGAAGGCGAAGTGCTGATCGTGGAGGAACCCACCCGGTTGTCCTATACGTGGGCCGGCGGCGAGAAGCATACGGTCACTTGGACGCTGCAGGATTTAGGGAACGGAACGGTGAACCTTCATCTCGAACAGACCGGAATTTCGAATGACCAAGCGCTCAATGGCGCAAAGTACGGGTGGAGCAAATGGTGCGGCGAGCTTGAAAAGGCATTGGAACGATAAGCGCTATGAGTGCGATGCGAAAAGAGGCGTGTCCTGATGACAAAAGGGATAAGAAACCCTAAAATTGACCCGTTTTTCCACAAGGCCCAAAAGTGGAAGGAAGAGTTCGAGAGGTTAAGAAATATCGTTCTTGACTGCGAACTGACCGAGGATTTTAAGTGGATGCATCCTTGTTACACGTACCAGAACAAGAACGTCGTTCTCATTCATGGATTTAAAGAGTATTGCGCGCTTCTGTTTCACAAGGGCGCCTTGCTGAAAGATCCCCATGGGATTCTGGTCCAACAAACGGAGAACGTACAGGCGGCGCGCCAGATTCGGTTCACGAACATTCAACAAATCGACGAGATGCAGCTGATCATAAAAGCGTATATCGACGAAGCCATCGAAGCGGAAAAGGCCGGCTTGCAAGTGGAGTATAAAAAGAATACGGATTACGCCATTCCGGAAGAATTACATAATAAATTCGTGGAAATCCCGGATTTGAAGACAGCGTTCGAATCGTTGACGCCGGGGCGCCAAAGGGCGTACCTCCTTCATTTCTCGCAACCCAAACAGTCCAAAACGCGAGAGGCAAGGATCGAGAAATATTTGCCTCATATTCTCGACGGTAAGGGAATGGATGACTAGTACAGTCCGAGCAAAGTCATGCCGGCAGCCGAAGGGGCTGCCGGCTTGAAACGTATAAGCGCGCTTACCTCTTAAATTTAAAATCCCCGTAATCGATGACAATGATCCTTCCTTTGCGGTTCAACCGCAAGTTTTTCACTTTCGGATTATGGTTCCGATTAAACATATCTTTGGGATCGATCCCTTTTCTGCGAAACTTCGATTTGAGCTTCTTCAATTTTTTCCTGTACGCTTTCGATGATTTCGGGAACTTCTTATCATACTTCTTCATGATTAACCACAGGTTCCCGTAATCTTTGATTTCGGCAAGGTGTTTTCTAATAGAAGAGCCCGATGACCTGTACACTTTGATCTCGCGCCGATTGTGCCCGATTCCGGCTTTGCTTCTCACGACCTTTAGGACATAGCCGTTATTTAGATCGTACACGACTCGGTTTTTGCCGGAGCTTATTTTTTTCTTCTTTTTTATCCACTTTCTGACGTCCTTGTTCAATTTCCGTTTGATTCGTTTTGGAACGCTCCCCATTCTACATCACTCTTTTTTAAGAAATTGTTAAGAACAAGTTATGCGAAGGGGGAGAATTTCGTATGGACTACCTCATCAAGTCTAGTTTGAGCTTCTCCTACATTCTGAAATCGGGCGGAATGCGTTTCGCGACGCCGGTACGAATCGCGGCGGCGATGACGGCGCTTCTGACGTCGGCAACGACGCGCTCATTGAAGATGCTCGGGATGATGTAGGACTCGTCCAGCTCTTGAGCCGTTACGGTGTCGGCGATCGCCTGCGCGGCCGCCATTTTCATCGTTTCGTTGATGATGCTTGCCCGGCAGTCCAGCGCGCCCCGGAAAATGCCCGGGAACGCCAGGACATTGTTGATCTGGTTAGGGTAATCGCTTCGGCCGGTAGCGAACACGCGGACGATGGGGAGGGCGAGCTCCGGCGCGACCTCCGGCACGGGGTTGGCCATGGCGAACACGATGGGGTCTTCGGCCATGTTCTTCAGATCGTCTTGGTCGAGCAAGCCGCCGCGCGATACGCCGATGAAGACGTCCGCCCCCCGAATGACTTCCTTCAGCGAACCCGCCTCCGGCTCCACCTGAGGCTGGGCCGCGAGCCACCTCCACATGGGATGCGCATAGTCCGATCCTCTGACGATCGCGCCGTCCCGGTCTACGGGAGCCAGCTTGGTAACGCCCGCGGCAAGCAGCATTTTGCAGATCGAAACTCCCGCGGCCCCGATTCCGTTCACAACCACGCGGATGTCTTCCATACGTTTCCCCGTAAGCTTAAGCGCATTGATCAGACCCGCCGTCACCACGATGGCCGTGCCGTGCTGGTCGTCGTGAAAGACCGGGATATCCAGTTCCTCGATCAATCGGGACTCGATTTCGAAGCATCGAGGCGAGCTGATGTCCTCGAGATTGATGCCGCCGAAGATAGGGCTGATTTGCTTGACGGTGCGAATGATTTCTTCGGTATCCTGGGTGTCCAGGCAGATGGGGAATGCATCGACGCCGGCCAGCTGCTTGAACAGCATCGCCTTGCCCTCCATGACCGGCGCGGCCGCATGCGGACCGATATCGCCCAGCCCGAGCACCGCCGAGCCGTCCGTGACCACGGCCACGGTGTTCCGCTTGATGGTGAGCGAATAAGCCCTTCTCTCGTCTTCGTGAATCGCGGCGCATACGCGGGCTACCCCAGGCGTGTACACCCTGGAAAGATCGTCCCGATTTTTGATCGGCATGCTCGGCTGGATCGAAATCTTCCCTCCCAGATGAGCGAGGAAAGTACGGTCCGACAGGTTGACGATGCGAATCCCCGCGAGATCGCGAAGCGCGCCCACGACGGCGTCCTGCTGGCGCTCCTCCGCATCGATCGTAATGTCACGAACCGAATAGGCGCGATCCGACCGAATGACGTCGACGGAGATGATGTCGCCGCCGCTTCGCCCGATGAGCGAAGCCACCTCGCCGAAATGTACCTTCTCATGATCAAGTTCCATTCGAATGACCAGGCTGTTAAATGCCACGCCTCTTTCCCCCCGCCCAAAAAGTCGGCCAACACGGCTTGGCCTGAATATTATCGTCGTAAATATAGCCGGGCGGTTGAAGCGCTGTCAATCAAAAATGTAACGTATTCTCACATCGATCAATGGAGTATACCATTTCAGTCAATTACGTTTCTGTCTCCCTATGCCATATCTCTCTATAATGAAAATCACACGAAAGCAATTCTGCCATGGAAAGAGGGAGCAAGCATGATTGAAATCGTAAAAGAGCAGGAGCCGGCAGCGCAAGCGGAGAAAGGGCAGCTTGAAGCCACGGTATCCTCTATCATCGAACGGGTCAAAAGCGAAGGGGACGCCGCGCTGAAATCGTTCCTGCGGCAGTTCGACGGCGTGGAGCTTGACGATCTGAAAGCTTCCATGGACGACATCGAGGCGGCGAAGAAGCAGCTGCCCGCTACGCTGCTCGAAGATATGGCGTTCTCGATCGAGCGCATTCGCGCGTTCGCCGAAGCGCAGCGCCGCACCCTGACCGAGTTTGAACAGGAGATGATCCCGGGCGTGTTCCTCGGCCAGCGCGTCATCCCGATCGAGGCGGTCGGCGCTTATGTCCCTGGCGGCCGTTATCCTCTGCTATCTTCCGCGCAGATGGCGATCATTCCGGCGAAGGTCGCCGGCGTCTCCCAGATCCGGGTGTGCACGCCGCCGACGAAGGAAGGACGCATCCATCCCGCGGTCCTCGTCGCCGCCCATCTCTCCGGAGCGGACGAAATCTTCGCGGTCGGCGGCGCCCAGGCGATCGCCGCGCTGGCTTACGGTACGGAATCGATCCGTCCGGTCAACAAGATCACCGGTCCCGGCAACCGGTTCGTCACCGAGGCGAAGCGGCAGGTTCACGGTACGGTCGGCATCGACCTGCTGGCAGGTCCGAGCGAAGTGCTGGTCGTGGCGGACGAAACGGCTAAGCCGGCGTATGTGGCCGCCGATCTGCTGGCTCAGGCGGAGCACGACGTTCATACGCAGGCGATTCTGGTTTCCACGAGCCGCGAGCTGGCGTTCGCGGTAATGGAGGAAATCGAGAAGCAGCTAGAGACGCTGCCGACGGCGGCGACGGCACGCGCGTCGTGGGAGAAGCGCGGACGGGTGATCGTGACTGGTACGCTGGAAGAAGCGATCGAGACGGCTAACGATTTGGCGTCGGAGCACCTTCATGTCCAGATTAAGGACGCTTACCTGCACCGCGACAAGTTCACCAACTACGGCTCGCTGTTCCTGGGCGAAGAGGCGACGGTCGTCTTCTCCGACAAAGTGTGCGGAACGAACCACATTTTGCCGACGAACCAGGCGGCCAAATATACGGGCGGCGTTTGGGTCGGTACGTTCCTGAAGGTCGTCACGTACCAGCGCATCGAGCAGGCGGGCGTCGAACGGCTTGCGCCGCACTGCGTGCGGCAGTCGGAACGCGAAGGGCTCATCGGTCACCTGCGGTCGGCCAACATCCGTCTTACCGGGGAGCTGGACGTTCGTCAGGAGATTGCGGCCGGTAAATAGGGACGGGAGACATGGCAAGCCGTTCCTCCAATTTCCATGATGGAGGAACGGACTTTCGGCTCCGAAGGATGTTATATTTGAAAACGTTAACAGGCAGTCGATGAAACGCACCGAAAGCAATCATTACTACCGGGAGAGGTGAAGCAACATGAACGAACTTGCGGTTGCGAAGCAAGCCGTCCGGCCGCGCGCCTCCACCGACCGCAGGGCGAAGCCGAACAAGTGGCTGGTGTTCGCGGCTTTCGTGGGACCGGCGCTCCTCTGCTTCCTCTTGATTCAGATCATTCCGTTTGCCGTAGGCATCTATTACTCCTTTACGTCGTGGAACGGCGTGAGCTCCGCCGTCTCTTGGGTGGGACTCCAGAACTTTGTCGACTTGTTCACGAAGGACGATAAGTTTGCGAAGTCGTTCCTGTTCACCTTCAAATTCACGTTTGCCGCCGTGTTGATCAGCAATCTGGTCGGCTTCGGCCTAGCGCTTCTCCTCAACGGGGCGCTGAAGACGAGGAACGCGCTCCGCACCGTCTTCTTCATGCCGAACGTAATCGGCGGCCTGCTGCTCGGCTTTATTTGGCAGTTCATCTTCATCAAAGGCTTCGCGGCCGTCGGCAGCGCCACCCAAATTCCGTTCTTCCAGCTTCCGTGGCTGGGCGACGCCGGGACGGCATTCTGGGGCATCGTCATCGTCTTCGCCTGGCAGCAGAGCGGGTACTTGATGGTCATCTATATCGCGGCGTTGCAAGGCGTGGACCAATCCATTCTCGAGGCGTCCCGGATCGACGGGGCGAGAGGTTGGACCGTCTTAAGGAAGATTGTCGTGCCGCTGATCGCGCCGGCATTTACGATTTGTCTCTTCCTGTCCATGTCCCATGCTTTTAAAATCTATGATCTGAATTACTCGCTCACCGGCGGCGGGCCGTTCAACTCGACGGAGTCGGTGGCCATGAACATTTACGCCGAAGCGTTTACGAATAACCGCTACGGCATCGGGTCCGCCAAAGCGCTCGTGTTTTTCGTCGTCGTCGCGGTCATTACGCTCCTGCAGGTGACGCTGACGAAGAGAAGGGAGGTGGAGGCGTAGATGGAACGGAACTACACGGCGCGAACCTTCGCGCTCGAAACGTTCGCCATTATGCTCGGACTTCTCTTCCTGGTTCCTTTTTACTTCGTGGTCATGAATGCGTTCAAGGATAATGCGGGCATTCTGATCGACGCGGCGGCGCTGCCGAAGGAACTGGTCGTGGACAACTTCTCGCGCGTCTGGACGCTGCTCGATTTTCCGAGGGCGTTCTGGAACTCTTTGCTGGTCACGGTCCTTAGCAACGTAGGGCTCGTGATCATCAGCTCGATGGCCGCTTGGCATCTCGTTCGTACGCCGGGCCGATTCAGTCAGGCGCTGTTCGCGCTCTTCGTTGCCGCCATGGTCATCCCGTTCCAGACGATCATGATTCCGCTCGTCAAGCTCGGCGCGTCGCTGCATTTGGTGAACAGCCTCCCGGGCCTCGTGGTCATGTACTTCGGATTCGGCGTCTCCATGACGCTGTTCCTCTACCACGGTTTCGTCAAGACCGTGCCGCTGGAAATCGAGGAATCCGCCGGCATCGACGGCTGCGGCCCGTTCGGGGTGTTCTGGCGGATCGTATTTCCGCTGTTGCAGCCGATCACCGTCACGGTGTTGATATTGAACACGCTGTGGTTCTGGAACGATTACCTGCTGCCCCGTCTCATGCTGCAGGACGCGGAGCTTCGGACGATCCCCGTGGCGATGAGCGCTTTGTTCGCCCAATACAACAAACAATGGGATTTGGGCCTGGCGGGTCTTGTGATCGGTACGCTGCCGATCGTCGTCTTTTTCCTATTGCTGCAAAAGCACATTATCAGGGGCATCGCGGCAGGCTCGGGCAAGTAAGCGGTATAGCATCCACGGCCGTATAACGGCTGAAGGAAACTACATACAACCTTTTGGGAGGTCTAGGGACATGAAGAAAGCAAAATTAATGAGCATTTCCTTGCTCGCGCTGGCGACCTTGGTCGCTGCCTGCGGCGGCACGGGGGGCAGTTCGAACGGCAGCGCGGGCGGAAGCGCCGATGCGAACGAGGCCGCGTCCGGCGCGGCATCGGGCGAACCGGTCGAGATTACGGTATTCCAATTGAAGGTGGAAATCGCCGACAAATTCGAAGCCATGGTCAAGGAATTCGAGAAGGAGCATCCGGGCATTAAGGTCAAAGCGGAGACGGTCGGCGGAGGCACCGGCTACATGGACGCGCTGAAAGCGAAATTCGCCTCGGGCGAAGGTCCGGATATTTTCAACAACGGCGGCGCGAAGGAAATGCAGCTTTGGAAGGAACATCTGGCCGATCTTTCCGACCAGCCTTGGGTCGGCCATCTGCTGCCGGGAACCGGCGACGGCATGACCGATACCGATGGGAAAATTTACGGTATGCCGATGAATATGGAAGGTTACGGTTATTTGTACAACAAGGATCTGTTCGCGAAGGCCGGCATCGAGAAGCCGCCGGCGACGCTGACGGAGCTGCGGACGGCCGCCCAGAAGCTGAAGGACGCCGGCATTACCCCGTTCGCGAACGGCTTCGCGGAATGGTGGATTATCGGCAGCCACTTCACGAACGTCGCTTTCGGGCAGCAGGAGGATCCGGCGGGCTTCATCAATGAGCTGAACGAAGGCGCGGCGACCATCCCGGACAACGCGATCTTCCAGCAGTTCCAGCAGCTAATGGATACGACGATGGAGTACGGCAATGAAAATCCGCTGACGACCGATTACAATACGCAGGTTACGCTGTTCGCCTCCGGCAAGGCGGCGATGCTTCAGCAGGGCAACTGGGTCGAAAGCATGATCGCCGATATCGCGCCGGATTTGAATATCGGCATTCTGCCGATGCCGATCAACGACGAACCGGCATCCGACCGCATCGTGGCGGGCGTCCCGAACAACTGGGCGGTCAACAAAAACTCCGAGCATGTGGAGGCAGCCAAGACGTTCCTCAACTGGATGGTATCTTCCGAAACGGCGCAGCGCTACATGACGGAACAATTCGGCTTCATCCCGGCGTTCGACAACATTTCGACGGATAAACTTTCGCCGCTGAGCCAGGACATCGTCTCGTACTCCAAAGCCGGGAAGACGATCCCAATGATTTGGACGAGCTGGCCGGACGGCGCGAACAAGGAATTCGCCTCCGCGCTGCAGGAATATTCCGTAGGACGCACCGAGTGGAGCGACGTGTTGAACGCGATGCAGGCGAGCTGGAACAAATTGAAATAGGAATCAGGCGGAGGCCGGACGGTTTGCGCGACGGACAGAGGCTGCTATTTGTTATAGTAGATTCATAGCGAATTTAAGACAGGGACAGGAGATTTCCGATGATCCGGACCAACCTACGAAACCGACTTGTCATTCTGCTTCTGGCCATCAGCGTGCTGCCGTTTGCGTCCTCCGTGCTGTTCACCTATTTTTACACTCGGGATTCGCTTAAGGATCAATTCGTCCAAGAGAACGTGAATCTGCTCAGTCTCGGCAAGGTTCATCTCGAAAGCTATATGGATGAACTGATGGACATTACGCTTACCTTCTATAGCGATCCCAATTTTATCGCCTTCCTGCGGACGGCGGACCAAGCGGACGATTACGAGACGTTCTGGACGGTCCGAAGCCGTCTGACGCAGGTGCTGTATGCCAACGAGGGGATCCGGCGCGTCAGCATCGCCCTGATCAAAGACAACAGGACGATTCTCGTGTCGAAAAGCCAGGTGACGTTCACCGGCATAACGGAAAAACAGCGGGTGGACTTCGCCAAGGTCGCACGGAGCCCGAATCGGATTTATATCGAGACGATCCAGGACGGGGCGGCGGGAAGCCGCGCCTTCACGATTATGCGCTCGTTGACCGACGCGCCGAAGAGCGATCTCCTCGCGTATTTCACGATCGAGGTCGCGACCGATCAGGTTGCCGAGATCGGCCGAAAGCTGTATACGGACGGGCAGGAGCATTTCTCGATCCTGACGTCCGAGGGGGAACCCGTCTTCGTCTCGGATGCCGCCGGCAGCGACCCCGAGCTCGTGGAACGCGTCATCAGCTCCCGCGAGAGAAGCGGGACGCTGGTGTGGGGCCGCGGCGACCGGAGGGGAATCGTCATCTATGAACGGATCGAACGGTCAGGCGGGGGCTGGATTCTGCTCAAAAGCATTCCGTACGAAAATTTGTTCCGGCAGGGCAACCGGATTACGCAAATCAACATCGCCTTCGGCGTCGTCGGCATCAGTCTCGCCGTCCTGGCGGCCGTGCTCTTTTCCTTCCGGATTACGTCGCCGCTACGCATTCTCGTGGAAAACATTCGTCGCATCGAGAAGGGCAAGATGGAAGTCGGCTTCAAGTCGCTGGGTCACGACGAAATCGGGGTGCTCGGCGAAAGCTTCCGGCAGATGATCGGTCGGATCAACCATCTGATCGACCGGGAGTATAAGCTTGAAATCGAGAACAAAACGAACCAGTTGAAGGTGCTGCAGTCACAGATCAACCCTCATTTTCTTCACAACGCGCTGCAGTCGATCGGCTCGCTCGCCTTGAAGAATCGCGGCGCGGAGGTGTATACCCTCGTGACGAATCTATCGAAGATTATGCGCTACAGCATGAATACGGACGAAGACAAGGTGACGCTGAAGCGGGAGGCTGCCAATGCGGAGGCGTTCCTCCTGCTTCATAAGGAGCGGTATTGCGACGAGTTCGAGTACGCCATCGACTTCGAGCAGGAGGCGCTCCGCGCCCTCTTGCCGAAAATGCTGCTGCAGCCGGTCATCGAGAACTATTTCAAGCATGGCATCGGCACGGAGACCGGCAAGAAAGGCCGTCTCCGCGTCGAAGGCCGGAAAGAGGGCGACAGCCTCGTCATCCGGATCGCCGACAACGGGCCGGGCATCGATCCCGGGCGCATGCAAGAGCTTGACCGCCGCTTGCGCGAGGAGAAACGGAGCGAGCCGGGCGAGGAAGCGAATATCGGCCTGCGGAGCGTCTATTTGCGCCTGAAACTGTACTACGGCGCCCGCGGCAGCTTGCAGCTCGAGAACCGGAGGGAAGGCGGGCTGCTGGTAACGATTCGGCTTCCCATTGAGTTCGAAGGAGGAGATGGAGCGGAATGAGAGCTATCATCATCGACGACGAGAAGCACGTGCGGGACGTGATCCGCATGCTTGCGCAATGGGAGCGGTTCGGCATTGAAGAGGTAATGGAGGCGAGAGACGGCGAGGAAGCCAAGCTGCTGATCGAAGCGCACCGGCCGGAGATCATCTTCACCGACATGAACATGCCGAATTTGGACGGCATCGGGCTGCTCGAATGGTTGGCGCGCCACGCCGGGGGAAGCAAGACGATCGTCATCAGCGCGTATGACGATTTCCATTATATGCGAAATGCGATCCTGTACGGCAGCTTCGATTATATGCTGAAGCCGATCGAGCCGGACGTTCTGAACGACGCGCTGGAGCGCGCGGTGAACGAATGGAAGCGGGACGCGGAGAGCCGGCAGTCGGCGCTGGAGAGCGTCCGCGTCGCGAACGAAGCGAAGCCGCTGTACTGGGACCGGCTGCTTTCCGATCTCCTGCAGCGTTCTCCGGCGCCGGACGCGGCGGAGAAGCTGGAGCGCGAGTTCGGGTTGCGGCTCGGGGTCGATATGCTGACGATCTGGCTTATGACCGTTCGGCCCCTGGCCTGCACACGGTTCGAAGGCAATGTCGAACAAGCTTTCGCGGCGCTGCTGCCCGTTTGCAACGATGCCCTTGAGCGGGCCGGCGTCGCATTCCGCCACGCAGCCAAGCACGACGAGCTGGTCATCCTGCTATGGCAAGGCAAGGAGAGGAACGCGATCGCAAGGCGCCTCGTCGCCGCCGTTCGGC
The DNA here is from genome assembly GCF_035645195.1 of Paenibacillus sp. Taxonomy (NCBI): domain Bacteria; kingdom Bacillati; phylum Bacillota; class Bacilli; order Caryophanales; family Paenibacillaceae; genus Paenibacillus; species Paenibacillus sp. Next base: position 72,307 of record NZ_DASQNA010000022.1, read on the forward strand.
AGAAGCTTGGGATTAAAGTCCTCCTCGCCGCCGGACGGGAGTCGAAGCATGCGGTCGACGCTTACGAATCGGCGCGCGCGGCGCTGATGAAGTCGAACCTGGAGACGGCGTTCGACCGGCAGCCGCCCGTCGACTGCGAAACGGCCGAGACGCGTCCGGCCTATCAGCTGCTCGATTACGCCCAAGATCTGAAGTGGGCGCTCCAGAGCGGCAGCGCGGAAAGCATGGACCGGCTGCTCGATACGATCTTCGAAGCGGTGCGGAATTCGGGCGGCATGACGCTGGATCGCTTGAACAATTGGGAGAGCCAGCATGCGCTCCTGCAGGCCAATTGTCTGCAGGAATACGATATTTACGACGGCGCCGGCTTATATCCGGGCCATGCGTATTGGGACGAGGACGGCGCGTTCTCCTTCCCCAAGTTCCGCGAGGAAAAGCGAAAGCAGTTCAGGGAGCTGATCCGCAAGCTGCATGATGTGCGGTTCAAGAAGGAAAAGAACAGCATGCAGGAAATCGCGCAGTATTTGCGGGACAATTGCAAGCGCGACGTCGGGCTTCAGGAGATCGCCGACCGTTTCTACCTCAGCCGGGAGTATATCTCGAGAAAATTCAAAACGGAGTTCGGCCTGACGATTACCGATTTCGTCACTCAGGTGCGGATCGAGAAAGCCAAGGAGCTGCTCGAGAACCCGCATTTGAAAATTTATGAGATCGCGGATGCGGTCGGCTACCAGAACGATAAATATTTCATCAAAGTGTTCAAGCGGGCGGAAGGCGTGACGCCGAGCGAGTATCGGACCCGTCCGAGCCGCGGCGGAACGAGCTTCGGCTCATAAGGGAACGGGGGCAGGGAGCCACTTGAGCGGAAAGGGATGGAGCCGCGGCGGGGCGGCCTGCATATGAGCGGGGCCGTTACGGGCCGCTCCCGCGCGAAAGAAGCGGCATTGTTTTTTGTCATCAGCTTGCTGTTTTTCGTCAGCATTACGGCGTTCGATCCGTTCGTAGCTTCTTATGCGGCTTCGCTGGGCATTCCGGCGGCGATGATCGGAACCGTCGTCGGCGTCACCGGGCTGGCTTCGGTGTTCGCGAGGCTGCCGCTCGGCATTGCGTCGGGCTTCGTCGCGAGGCGCAAGCCGTTCATTCAGGCGGGGTTCGTCCTGACGATCGTGTGCTGGACCGCCGCCTGGCTCGCGCCGGGTCCGGCGACGCTGTTCATCGGCAAGCTGAGCAACGGGCTCGCCGGCGCCGTCTGGGTAATTTACACCGTGATGTTCGCTTCGTACTTCGCAGCCCGCGACGGCGCCAAGGCGATGGCCCTCATCTCGACGGCCACGCCTCTCGGCTCGCTCGCCGGCTCGACGATCGGCGGGCTCGTCATTCATGCCGGCGGTTATTCGGCCGGCTTCGCCGTGGCGGTAGTCGCCGCGCTGCTAGCGCTGACGCTCACTGTCTTCCTGAGAGAGGAGGAGACGAGGCCGGGCGGCCCTGCCTACGACCGGTAGACGTTGAGCCGGCAGTGCGCGGACCGAAGGCTGTGGGCGATCTCCCTCCTCGGCATTGTCGTGCAGATGACGATGTACGGGACGCGGGATACGTTCACACCGCTCATGGCCGAGCGGCTCGGGGCGGGCCCGATCGCCGTCAGCTGGCTGGCGAATACCCATCTGGCGCTGTTCGCCTTGTCCACCGCGCTGTGTCCGTGGCTGTACCGCCGCTTGGGGCTGACCCGGACCGGCGTCGTCGGCTTCGCCGCGCAGGGCGCCGCCATCCTGTTGATGCCGGCGGCGAACGCGCTCCCCGCGCTGTTCGCGCTGCAGGCCGTCGCCGGCGTCGCCTACGGCATGGCGTTCACGTTCCTGATGTCGGTCGTGCTGGCGCGCGCGCAGCCGCAGGAGCGGACGACGCGCATGGGCTTCTTTCAGAGCATGTATTCGCTGGGCGTGTTCGCGGGACCGCTCCTGCTCGGACTGCTTGTCCAAAGCGCGTCCGAAGCGGCGGGATTTATCGCGTGGGGGCTGCTGTCGGCCGCCGGCGCCGCGTTGACGCTGCTTTTGCTGCCTGCGCGGCAAGAGGCCGCAGTGAAGCCGGAGCTTGCTTCGGCGCGGCCTGCTAGCGGGGATGCGAACCGCCCGAGCGGCAAAGGAGAGAGTTTTCGTGCAATGGAACACCATTAGCGCTTTGCTGGAAGGCTACCGAAAGCGCCTGTTCTCGCCGCCGGAGATCGTCCGGGCTTATCTGGATCGGATCGAGGCGCTCGACAAGGACTATCGCTCGATCATTACCGTCACCGCCGAATCGGCCCTTCGCCAGGCCGTAGCGGCAAGCCGCCTGTTAGCCGAGGGCGGGAACGCAGCTCTTCCGGGCGTGCCGATTACGCACAAAGACAACATCGATACCGCGGGAATTCGGACGACCAACGGCTCGCGGATCGACCGCGACCGCGTGCCGGATCGGAGCGCGACAATCGCGAGCCGGTTGGAGAGGGCCGGCTGCGTAACTATAGGCAAGGCGAATCTCTACGAGTACGCCTTCGGCATTACCTCCGACAACCCGTTCTACGGCACGGTCCGCAATCCTTGGGATATTCGGCGGACGGCTGGGGGATCGAGCAGCGGCTCCGCCGCTTCGGTCGCGGCGGGCTTCTGCCTCGGTTCCATCGGTACGGATACGGCGGGCTCGATCCGGGTGCCGGCCGCCTGCTGCGGCGTCGTCGGACTGAAGCCGACGCGCGGGCTGCTTCCGATGGACGGCATCGACACGCTGTCGTGGACGCTCGATCATGCCGGACCGATCGCGGGGAACGTACCGGATCTCGCGCTGCTGCTCGAAGGCGCGGCGGAACGGCGTTACGCGGGCGCGATCCGAGGCGATATCCGGGGTCTGCGCGTCGGCGTGCCGCGAGCTTTCGTCTATCGGCGCATCGATCCCGCCGTCAAAGCGCTGTTCGAAGCCGCGCTCTCGGACTTGGAACGGCTGGGCGCGATACCGGTCGAGATCGATTTGTCGTTCGCGGAGGATGCGGTCGCCGTCGCGACGGGCATCGCTACGCCGGAGGTCGGGTACGCGCATCGCGAACGGATCGCTTCTTCGCTTGAGCTGTACGGCGAAGGCGCGGCCGAGACGTTCGCCCGCAGCAAGGCGGCGTCCGCCCATGCGTATATGGAAGCCATGCGGCAGCGCAGCGAGATGACGGCGCAGCTCGACAAGCTGTTCGAGTCGGTGGACGTCATCGTGACGCCGACGATGCCGGCGCCGCCTCCGCTGATCGGGCAGCGGGAATGCCTGTTTCCGGACGGCTCGGCGGAGTCGGTCGACTTGTGCATGATCCGCTTCACCTGCTTATACGACATCACCGGCCATCCGGCGCTGTCGATGCCCTGCGGGCTGACCCCGGACGGATTGCCCGTCGGCTTGCAGCTGGCCGCCGCCCACCGGGCCGAGGAGACGTTGATTCGCGCGGCCTGCGCGTACGAGCAGGCCGCGCTGGCCGGGTTTTATGCGGAGCGGGAAGCGCGCATGTTCGACGCTCTCGCGCGGACAAGCGAAGCCGGGCGGGGATGATCCGGCGCCGCTGAGGAGCCGTTACTTGCGGCTCATGACATTTTTGCGAAAAGGATGGGTTGGGAATGGAAAACAAGAGCAACGCCGGTTCGAAGGAAACGGGCTTGTCCGCGAACGGCGCGGCGGCGGAAGCGTCCGCGGGCAAATTGAAAAACGGCGGCGATGCGGCCGCGGCGCGGGCGAGCGACTGGACGGTCAGACGCGTAACGCAGAGCAACGTGTTCTACGCGGACGCGGAAGAAGTAAACATGATCGACGCGAACGACGATTACGACTACATCAATTTGCCCGAAAGCCTGCAGAAGAAACAGAGTATGCAAGGCTTCGACCCGGCTTATAACAACATCGTCGATTACATCGTCAAGATTACGCGGCAAATTTGGAAAGAGAAAGACATCGGTCTTATCTACGAAACGTACAGCCATAACGTCTCCGTGCATAAGGGAATGATTAACAGCCACGGGGTGAACGAAGTCGTATCGGGCACCCTGCAGACGCTGCACGCGTTTCCGGATCGGAAAGGGCTCGGGTGGAGCGTCATCTGGTCGGGGAACGATAAAGAGGGCTTCTTCACCTCGCATCGGGGCAAGTCGATGGGCACGAATATCGGCGACAGCCTGTACGGGCCGGCCACGAACAAAAAGGTGGTCTTCCGCACGACGGCGGACTGCATGATTTTGAACAATAAAATTTACGAAGAATGGCTCGTGATGGACACGTACCATATGGTCCAGCAGCTCGGGCTGGATCCGGTCGAGGTCGCGAAAGGGCTCGCCAAAGGGACGAAGACGCTGACGGCTCCGCTTCATTTCGGCTTCCCCGAAACGGCCGAAATCGGCTTGCCGCCGAAAATTTACCAGCGGCAGTTCGAGGAATTCGAGGTCGGCGATTTCATGCTGGCCATGCTCAACCGGATCTGGGAGCGCCGATCGTTCAATTACGTGCATGAATTTTACGATCCGAACGCGGTGGTTCACTACGTGTGCAACCGGGACCTGATCGGGGCGGCGGAAATTAAGGGCATGTTCGTCAGCCTGTTCGCCTCCATTCCGAACGGCAAAACGCACGTCGACCGCATCACCTGCAACCGCCGGGGCTCCGATACGGAATGGGACGTGGCGGTCCGTTGGCGCATTCAGGGAATTCACGAGGGCATGGGTTACTTCGGCCGTCCGAGCGGCAAACCGATCGAAATTTTCGGCGTGAATCATTACAAAATCAAGGCCGGCAAAATCGTCGAGGAGTGGCTGTTGTTCGACGGCATCGACGTCCTCCGCCAGATTTACATGGAAAGCGATGCTTCGGCCTCCGGTTCTTCCGGCGCGGCCGCGCGTTCCGTGTCGGGCGGGGACGGGAGCTTTCCGGGGGTTTCGTAAGAGGTACGACGATCACGCAGCGATCGACAAAAAACGCTCCGCGACCATAAGGGTCTGGAGCGTTTTTTTACGAGATATTTATATGCGTTTCGTGACTGCGGCAGGATTTTACGCGCGCTTATCCCCGTTATTCGACGAAATACTTTTCGGATCCGATTTGCTTCCAAGCTTCTGACTTGAAGTTTTCCAGTTCCCCGGCATGACCACCACAACGAATCCCCCCCTTTTCCTGTTCCTCCCATACTATGCGAGATGGGAAGGACTGTCAATCGAATTTTGCGGCGTAGTTGGCAATGTCTGCCAACAGGGCGGTATACAGATTAAGTTTTACTCCCGGAGCTTCGATTTGCCCGTTCGGCCGGGAGAACTTGGCGTACAGCCGATTGTTTCGGCGATGGTTCTCCGCGGCGGCGAAAGTCATCCAGACAGCCTCCGGATGCCGTTCTTGAATCGTCCGTACCAAGATGCCGAGGCCTTTCGGGAAGAACGTCGTGCCTTGCCGCGAAACCGGCATTAAACAGTATTCGATGTAAGCGATCTGGCGATCCTCGTACTCTCCTTGGGGCGTGCCCATCGTATACCCGACGATGCCGATCACATCCCCCCGTTCATCCTCGAAACGGAGTAACGTCCCGTACGTGAGAATGCGCAGCATCGCGGTGTATGCGTCCGCCGTCCGAAGTTCGGGGTCGGCCGAGCGCCTCGTTTCCAACAAAAACGTCATGCATCGCCCGAAATCCGCATCGTCCTCGCAAATATAGGTTCGGAAAGGGTTCATGTTCGTTCGCTCCTTCCTCGAAGCAGGCTGTTCGCCACGATCAAGACGTCGTCGCCCTTCGGGACGTATACTGCTCAAGACGCGCCGGGGACGTCTCGAACAGGTCGATGCGTCCGTAACTTTTGTCGTTCGTCTTGACGAGCCGGCAGAACTTTCCGAACAGCCTGCGCAGGTCCGCCCGGTCGGCCGGCGACCAGAACCGGATCGTCCCCGCCCCCGGCGCCTGTTCGGCAAGGTAAGCGGAGAACGCTTGGAGCAGCCGGAAGAACGCAGCGGAGCCGCGAACCTCCTCCCGCAAGTACAACGCTTCCGCTTGGCAGACGGCGGCAGGCGTTCCATCCTCTCCGTCAAGGAAGATGAACCCGAGGACGCCTGCCGTACGGCCGTCGGCATCGCGAACGAGAAGCGCATCGCCCTGGATGATCGGGTCGCCGATAAAGCTGAACGCCACGCGAAACTCGTAAGGCAGTTTCAATTCGGCATAGCGTCCCATCAGCAGCAGGAAGTAATCGTCCCACAACGCATCGTCTTCCCCGCACAACATATATGTGAAAGGCGTCATTTCATTCGCTCCTCCAGCGTTCGTTCCAACACGCCGCGAATGGACGGGTATGCGGCGGTCAGTTCCAACAGCTGATCCCGGCGCAGGGACAGCAGGACGGTCGGACCGATCGCGACGATGTCGGCCGTGCGCGGGATATCCTTCAGCAGGGCGATTTCGCCGAAATAATCCCCGTCCTCCAGCACGGCCACGCGCACTCCGGCCTTCTCCACGGCGACGCGGCCCCGCACGATGATGTAAAACTTATCGCCGGCATCGTTCTCCCGGACCACCCGGTGCCCGTCATCGTATGTCTCCGTAATGAACAAGCCGGACATCGATTCCAATTGCTCCGCCGGAATGCCTCGGAAGAACGGCAGCTTCGACAGCCTTTCGCCCTCGACTTTGGCCAGGAAGCCGTCGGCGGACAAGACGAACCCGTGCTGCTTCTCCCACATATCGGCGTACAGCCCGCCGCGCGCCAGCAGCTCGTCGTGGGTGCCGCTCTCCGCGACGCGGCCGTTCCGGAAGACGACGATAACGTCGGCGTTCCTTACCGAAGCGAGACGGTGCGTGACCGTCACGATCGTCCGTTCCCCTCGGAGGCGCCAGATCAGCTCGTTGATGTCGGCTTCCGTCGCCGGGTCGAGCGCGGAAGTAATTTCGTCGAGGACAAGCAGCTGCGGATCGCCGATCAGAGCGCGGGCGATCGCGAGCCGCTGCCGCTGGCCGCCGGAGAAGCGGCCGCCGAAATCTTTTACCATCGTTTCGTACTGGTCGGGCATTCGCTCGATCAGCTCGCGGATGCGGGCGGCTTCGGCCGCGGCGCGGACCTCCTCAAGGGTGACGCCGGGACGCGATAGGCTGATATTTTCGAAAATCGTGTCGTTGAATAAGAACGAATCCTGGAAGACGACGCCGGTGTGCCGCCGGTAATCGGCTTCGCTCAGCTCCCGCAGGTCGACGCCGTCCGCCTCGATCGCCCCTTGTTTCGGGTCGTAGAACCGCAGCAGCAGCTGCAGCGCCGTGCTCTTCCCGGAGCCGCTCTGCCCGACGAACGCCGTCATGCCGCCGGCCGGAATCGCGAGCGATACGCCGTCGAGCGCGAGCGAACTCTCGTCGTAGCCGAAGGAGACATCTCGGAAGCGGACCTCGTTGCGAACGCCCGCGAAGGGCTTCGGCCGGCTCGGCAGCGCCAGAGGGGAGCGGTGCCGCAGTACCTCGTCGATGCGCCGAAAGCTGACGCCGGCTTCGATCAGGCTCGGCACGATCTGCGATAACGACGAGACGGATTGGCCGACGTTCAGGAAGATGGTATAGAAGGCGATGAACGCGCCGACCGACAAGTCGTCTTGCAAGATGAAATACCCGCCGAAGCCGATCATGACTGCGTTAAGCGCGAGGAAAGCCGTCAACGGAAGGCGGTCGAGCAGAGCATAGACGAACGTGACCCGGATGCCGGCGCTCATCAGGGAGGTTAACCGCTGTTCGACCCTGCCGAGGATATAAGGCGCCGCATGCATGCCTTTCACGACGCGCCGGCCTTTCAGCACTTCGTCGATCAAGCCGATATAGGCGTCATTCTCGACCCGATAATGCTCCGAGCTCCGCTCGGCTTTGCGCCGGAGCAAATACGGGCTTGCGAACAGCAGGACCGACCCCGCCGCCATGACGATCGTCAGCTTCCATTCTAATTGCAGCAGCAAGCTCAACCCGATCAGAAGGGAGAGCGTTTCTCGGAACGAGCGCGGAAGAATGCCCGAGATGGTCCGGTCGACGGCCGCAATGTCCGAAGTCAGCCGGTTCATCAGCGACCCTTGGTCGAACCGATGGTAGAACTCTTCCGATTGCGCCGCCACGTGGCGGAATATGTTCTCGCGCAAGTCGTAAACGGCCCGCTCGTTCGCCTTGGCCAACAGGCGATCGCTGAGAAGGCCCGCGCCGAGGTAGACGATTCCGCCGACGACGAGCAGCGCTAAAACCAGCGAAAACAGGCTGACGTCCTTAGCCGGGAACGCGCCGTCGATCAGGAACTGGAAGCTAAGAGGGGAGGCGGCAATGTATGCGGTCTCGACGATAATGCAAGCCGCAACCAGCAGCAGCGAGATCCAGTACGGACGGCAGAGCCGAAGCGCAAAGCGCAGCACGAACAAAAGGTTCACATCCTAGTACAAATTTCATAGTTCTTCCATCTTACCATGGCTGAATGGGGTGGGATATACAAAGCATACGTTTTGTTATCCGATAAGTTATTAACATGCTGTGTGTATCATGTGGATAACGCTGTGGATAAAAACTGAGCGAACAACCGCTATATCCACAGGCGATAGCCGCCTCCGCCGCAAACGAATCTCTTTGTTGTTTGATGAGACGCATTCCGGCTGAATGTTGCATTCCGACGAGACTGACGCACGGCAAAGCCGGTAGACAGACTGCGAATGCGCTCATTATAATGTAGGCAGGCTTTACCAAACTTTACTAATCAATATTAGGGAGAGGGCGCAACGATGGAATCGAAACAAAAAATCCCGAACTATACGCCGTCCACGACAACGGTAAGGCCGCATTACGTAAAGCAGCATATTCGCGGCACCAATATTATTGGTCCTTCGTACCGCAACGGCGGGGGACACCCGAATATCGACTCGCGTATCGGCTACAAGCGTAAGAACAGCAGAGGCTAGCAGCCGAAAGGGTTTTGAGGGGGTCTGGGTCTATTTCACCATTTCAACGGTCGGGGGACAGCTGCATGATGAACGGTGAACAACTGACGAAGGAACGCTACGGCTCATTGCGGGAGGAATCGCTGGCCCGCTTTGAACAAATTAGGCAACTGCTTTGGGAAGAAGGCATGAATACGAACCAGATTCAACGCCTGTCGAATCAGCTGCAAGATAACCGATTCCAAATTATCGTGGTCGGCGAATTTAGCTCAGGGAAGTCTACCTTTATAAATAGTCTCCTAGGAAGAGCTCTTCTTCCTTCCAAAGTAAAGCCTACAACGGCAACGCTCGGCATCATTCAGGACGGGGCGCCCCAAGCTACGGCCGTGTACAAAGACGGAACCCGCAAACCGATCCCGCTGGAAGAGATCAAAACGTTCGCCACCGCGCTTGACCGGGCGGGCGCCGAAGAAGCGCGCAAGATCGAGCATATCGAGATTCAGTACCCCTGCGCCTTCACGAAGGACGGCGTCGTCATCATCGATACGCCTGGCGTCGACGAGTTGGACAAGCAGCGGGAGGAAGTTACCTACAACCTCATCCCGAAGGTGGACGCGGCGATTTTACTGATGGACGCTAGGCGTCCGTACAAGTACAGCGAGAAAGTGTTTTTGGAGGACCGTCTGCTGGCCAACCAGATCGGAAAAATTTTCATTGCGCTCAATTTTATCGACTCGATCATCGACGACGGCGAGGATCCCGAGGAAATCGTCGATTACACGAGAGAGAAGCTGATCGAGAGCTTGCCCGCGATCGGACGACCGCGCTTGTACGCGCTGTCGGCGAGGGAGGCGCTTTCCGCCAAGGTGAACGGCGACTCGAATAACGACTATCTGGCCCAATTTCTGTCTTTCGAGGGCGACTTAATGGATTTCCTCGTCAATGAAAAAGGCATTCTCATGATCCGCAATGCCGTCGTGAAGGCGCTGCTCGAGCTGAAACAGCTGTACGACAATATCGTCGTCAAGCACGCGGGGTTGGATACGCCTCTGCAGCAATTGCTGCAGCAAGAGGCTGCGTTCGCCGAAAGACTGCGGCAGTTCGAAACGCATCGGCATCAGTTGATCGCCGACGTTCGTTCCGGCTTCCAAAGTCTGCCGAGCCTGTACGAAGCGGACATCCGTCAGGCGACGGCGATGGCCGTGAACGATATCGAGCGCATCGACCACAACAGATACAAATCCGGGCAATTCAAGGAAGAAGTCGAGGCAATCTTCCACGAAGCGCTACGCAAGCAGCTTGAACGCGCCGTGCTGCCGCGCATTTCCGAGCAGCTCAGGGACATGATGGAGCAGGCGCAAACGAGATCCGAACGGTTAATGGAGGAGTTGGAGCGGTTTCGGTACGATCAGCTCTCCATCGATGCGCTGGATTCAACGCGGTTGTACGATCTGAACGGCGTGTTCGAACGAGACGCCTCCGTTGGGGGCAAGCAGCTGCTGATGGGCATCGGAGCATGGTTCGGCGTCCCGTTCCTCGTCAGTCTGTTCGCTACGGGAGGACTGGCTCTCATTCCGTGGGCGATCGGCATGGCTGCATCCATTTTCGGCATTGTCGTATGGGGCGATCGTCAAGAGAAAAAAGCGATCGTGCAGAAGTTGCGTCAAATGGAGCCTGAGATCGCATTTAAAATTAAACAGTCGATCTCGGAGAAGATGGAGGACGCCTGCGAACAATTCGTCGCGGCCTTAAGCGGTCAAATGAATGCCCGGATCGAAAATATGCAAGCCGCGCAAAAGGAAACAATCGAGAATAAGAGGAAATTGGCCGGCGAAATCGACGCGAAGAAAGCTTATTACGAGGAGCGGCTGCGTCAGTCGGGCGCGGTGTCGTCGAAGCTTCAAGCAGTGCTGAAGGAGCTCGGCCGCCGAGGGGTCGCAGCGGACTATGCCGTCACTTGACTTACAGATACGGCTATATCGCGCGATGAAGGCATCGGAGGGGGCGGCTGCGCGTTCCGTTCGGGCCGAGGGGACGGACGCGACGCGGGAAGCAGCCCTGCTGGCCGGGCGTTTCTCGATGTGGCTCGCGGTGCGGCGGAACGTGCCGCCCCCGTCCGAACCCTCCGAGATGCTGGCTTGGCTTCGCTCGGAGCTAGCCGTTCTGGAGACGGAATGGAAGGCGGAGTCGGGGCGGTCGTACGATTCGGAGAAATTAAACCGGTTGAACGGCATCCAACATTCCCTTGCCGAGCTGCACTATGCCGTGGGGGAAACCTGTTGGGCGGCGGACGAACGCGAGCAGGCGATGAAAGAGTGGACGGGCTTGCCGAAGGCATTCCACCCATGGACGTATTTGTACCGGAGCCGACAGTCGGAAGCGGCCGGCGAGACGGCGGCGGCAATCGTCTATGCCAAGGCGATGACGTGTTCGCCCGGCACGTTGCTATATTTGGAGAAGCACTGGCGCTTGTACCGGCTTTATGCGGCCTTGGGCGAAGCGGCCTCGGCGGAGTCCCATCTCCGCGACGTGCTGCGTTCGGAGCCCGATTACGAGGATGCTGCGGAAGAGGCGTATCGGTTTTGGACGGCGGGCGGGAATTTCGTGATTGCATTCGAGCATTGTACGGAGCAGTATGTACGCGCGCCCGGCGACATTTGGGCGGACCGAGCGATTAGACTTCTGACGGAGGTTGGCGAAATCGCGTCGTTCGCGCCGTGCCGCACGCTGTTGGAGGCATTATTCCGCGATGGCCGCCTAGAGCGATGGTCGCAAGCTGCGAACACGGCGTACGACGCCGTACCGTACGAAGCTCTCGATGAACTTGCCGCATATGTTAAAGCAACGCTGCTGCCGACGGTACGTCAGTCCGCCATCGTCCCGCGTCTTGCGGACGCTGTGGAGCTGCTTGCCGAGTTGAGCGGGTTGTTCGACGGGGACGGCGAGCTGCGCGAGCGTCATTCGGCCGACATTGCTTGGATTATGATGGTATACGGTCTTTTGCTGCGACGGCGCGCTGCGGCGTTCGAAGGGGGCGTCCGGCTTCAGGTCGCGCTCGAGAAGGGCGATCCCGGCGACGCTAGGCGCGCCTTGTTGGACCAAACGCTGCTCCGCGTCGGCGTCCCGTCGGAGGAGGACCCCGTCGCCGCGGATTTTCCTTGGCTGCACGAGGTTGAGAAGTTGGCTGAAGCCATCGAAGATTGCGGAGGGAACGGGGAGCCGTTCAGGCGGCTGGTTCGATGGGAGCGGGATCCGAATTATCGAATCATGCTGATCGGCACGTTTAACAACGGGAAGTCCAGCTTGATCAATGCCCTAGTTGGCGGGAAAGTGCTGAAAACGAAGTCGCTCCCCACTACGTCGATGCTCGTGTTTCTCTCCGCCGGCGAGCAGGAAGCCGCCGAGTTGTTCCGCCCGGACGCCGGGGAAACGCAGAAAGTGCCGTGGGAACGGGTGGCCGAGCTGACTGCGTTCAACGCCGAGCGCAATCCTGGAGAGGATTGGCTGGCTCGGCTTCGGTTGCCGAACGCATGGCTGGCCGATAACCGGCTTGCTCTGATCGACACGCCCGGTTTTTTAGATTTTAGCAATCAAGCCAAACTCGTGAACGAACATGCGGAAGCGGCCGACCGCATCGTCATGGTCATCGATGCGACCAAACCGCTGACCGGATCGGAATCGGACATCCTCAGAGGCTTGCTGGCGTTGCCGGATATGGAACCGGATCGATTCGCGTTCGTGCTCAATAAAAGCGACATGCTGGATCCGGAGGAACTGGATGACATCGTCGCGCATGTGCGGGGCGGTTTGTCCGAATTGCTAGGGAGCGAGCCTCCGCTGTTCGTGTTCAACAGCAGGGATCCGTCGATGGCGGAACGACTTCGGCGCGACTTCGCCGGACTAATCCCGCCGCGCCCGTACGCGGTTCGGTTCGAGCGATTCGCAAGCCGGTTCGCGGAGGCGATGGCGGAGGAGGAACGCGCCGCGTCGGAACGGACGTCCGCCATGCGCGGGCAAGCGGAACGGTATCGGGCGCTGACAGAGCGATTAGAGACGCAGCGCGAAGATGTCCGGGGGGAGCTAACGAAGCTGCAGCGCACGCTCGCTGCCGAGCATGCGGCACTGAAGGGGCGGTTGGAACGGTACGTCCACGAGCAACTCCCCGCCTTGATGGAGCAGCAGACAGACCGCGTCTACATCGGCTTCGATTATAAAACGCTGCGCGAGCAAGTGGAGCGCAAGCTGCAGGAGATTGTTCGTGCGTGGGCCGAAGAGCATGTAACGCCGCAGTTGCGGGAGAATGTAGCGGGCTTGATGCAGCGAATCCAGCCTTCATACGAGGCGATGCAGTATTGCGTCGACCGGGCGATGGCGCGGCGGCTGCTTGCGTTGGGGGAGGAGAGCGAATTCGACGAACGCCGAGCGGTCGTCTCCGAACCGGTTCCTTGGCTCGGCATCGTTCAAGCCGCTTCCGAGCCGGCGCGGCGCTTCGTCGACAGCCAGACGTATTCGGTCCGGGTGCTCGGTTCCGGAGGCATGTTTGCGGGGTTGTTCCATGGCATCTCTTCCTTCTTCAACGGAACGAACAAGGTGCTGGAGGATGTGCGATCCGAGTTGAGGCGCGAAATTTCGGATTCCGGGGGGAAAACGGCGGAGCGGCTGCATGCGGCGGCGTTCTCCTCCTACAGCGGCTTCGCCGATGCGTTGTCCGCTGCCGTGCGGAAGTTGCCGGACGAGGCGGCTCATCTGCTGAAAGGCGATACGAAGCTTGTCGAGACGCGAGCGGAGGAGTTGTTTCGGTCCGCGGCGGAGCTCGAGCGGGAACGCGAACGCATGGCAGAAGCGTTCGCCGACGCCCGGCATCGAATGAAATTGTGGACATGCCAAGTCAGCCGAGGAGTGATCATCGAGAATGGACAATTATGCCGAATGGCATGAGCGGCTGAATGCGTGCGTTCGGGAGCTATACGGAACGCATGAACAGGCCGAGGCGCCTTTGACGGGATCGGGGGGTGGCGGAGCGCTTCGCGTCTGCGTTGCCGGGGCGCACCCGAAGACCTACGAGGCTTGGGCGGGAGCGCTCGCGGAAGGGGACAGCGAGGTGCGTTTCGCGCAGCCGGACGCGAGCGGCCGCTACGATCTGGAAGCGGAGGCGCATTTCGTCGTCCAAGTCATCCGGGCTACGCAGCCGGTCAGCCGGAGCGACGGCATCGGGTACGATTCGTTGAAGGAATGGGTGCCGAACGAACGCCACCGGTTCGCTGCGGACGAGATGGACCGGATCGATCCGGAAGAGCAGGCGGAAGTTAGCCGTTATATTGAAGAGAAAATAAACGTCGTAAAGCCGTCCTTGGATCCAGTATATTACATCTCCTCTAAAACCGGGGAAGGGTTGGAGGCGGTCGCGGAAACCGTTCGCGTTCTGGCAAGCCGGCGGGCGGAAGTTCAGGCCGATACGGAACGCTTCCGCCTCCGGCGGCGAATTCGACAGCTTCGGCAAGCGCTGCAAGCGGAGATCGATGAGCTGCGGCATGCGGGGCGACACAAGGCCGAACGGAAAGAGCAAGCCCGCTCGGCGATTCGCCGAGCGCTGCAGGACGCCGAGAAAATCGTCGCGTTCATAGGTGAACAGCAAGGGGATTGGGAGCGGCTTGCCGCAACCGTCCGCGCGGCGGCGCAAGAGAGATTTCGCCTGGAAGACGGCGAGATGGAGGGCGCGGCGCGCTTGGCCCGTCCGGCGTCCGGCGGCGATTCGCCTGCGGCAAAGCTGCGGAGCGTCGTCGCCGCATGGGCGGACGCCGCCGTCCGGAGGGAGAGGGCGGCTTTGCGCGAGTACGCAAACCGGGAGAATCGGCCGGAGCGGCTTGCCGCCTTGGAGGAGCTTCGGCAGGCGATTGACAGCATCGAGAAGGAGGCCGAGGAAGCGCATGCGAAAGGCTCTTGAGGCCGAATTGAAGGATTGGTTGGAACCCGGGGAAAGGTTGATAAAGGGCCAATTCCGGCTCCGTCCGGAAACGTACGCTCATTCCGAAGCGAATCGGGCGCTGCAAGAGTATATGGAGCTCGTTCCGCATCGTCAATCGTTATTAACCTACTACCGACAGATGGAGCAAGGAGCGAATTTTCCGGATCTGCTCGGCAAGACGGCGGAAGCAGGACCAAAGCAGTTCGCTAGAGTATATCGGATGACGGAACAGCTGTCGCGTCTGCTGGGCGTTCCGACGCCTCGAGTGTTTATTTATGAGGAATTGTATTACCGTTCTCATACCGAAGGCGTCGACTTCCAATGGATCGAATTGAGCTCGGCGCTCGTCGAAGAGTTTACGAACGACGAATTGGCGTTCATTCTCGGCAGGGAGCTCGGGCATATCCAAGGGCGCCATTTTGAGTATGACGCGATCTACCAAGCGGCGGTCAAGACGTCCCAGTTCGCGGAGCGAATCCCTTTCGTCAATATTATGAACAAGCTGTATACGCTTGATATTTATCAGGAGTATTTAAAGGCCTACGCGAACCGCTGGAAGCGGATCGCCACATACTCCGAGGACGCCTGCGGCCTGCTGTGCTCAGGCTCGATAGCGGCGTCGGTAGCGGCGGTGAAAAAGCTGGTGCTGAACAACCCCGCGCTTGTCGACGAAGTGGATTTGACCTCGTTCGTTGCCCAGTCCGACGACATCGCGGAGCTCGACACGACGGTAATGAAATACACGAAGTTGGACGAGCCGCTGCCGTATGCGCCGCACAGATTGTTGGAGCTCATTCGTTTCGGAAGCTCCGCGCGGGCGAAACGCGCGCTCTTCCAAATCCGAATTTCCGAGGAGGAACGGCGGTCATGAGCGAATCGTTTTCGGTCAAAAAAATGGTTTCCTTTATGGCTCCGATTTTGAACAAAGGCGTAGAGGCGGCGACGGAGGTCGGCACACGCGCAGTGGGCGTGCTGGTCGATCATTTCGACGATTATTCCGTCCCGGAGCGGCCGAGCGTCTATGAAGGGATGCCTCGTAGCCAGGAAGAGTGGACGGAGGCGACCCGCGTCGAGCCGATGCGCGCCGAGCATCATTATCGGCTGGCCAGATTGCATCATCGAAACTGCGAGCTGACGTCCGCGAAGCTGGAATACGAGGCCGCCGATTTGCTCCAGCCGTTGACGGGCGAACGCCGGCTTCACTACCTTGCGCTGTTGGACGCGCTCGGTCTTGCCGGCGAGGCTGAATTGCAAGAAATTGAAAGCATGGAGCTCGACCCGTCCGTGCGCGACTTGTACCCCGAGTATTTCTTGTAAGCCTCCTAAAGTATACTGCGGTCTTCTACTACCGGGTAATATCGTGCGCCTCTCCTTTCCAGTAAGCTGTGATGGAAAGGAGAGATAACGATGAAAGAAAATGTAGAAATGCGGTGGATGCGCTTTTTGTCCCGGTGGATGTTCGTCATGCCCGTTCCCGTCCTGCTGCTGTTCGTCTCGATCGGCATGCTGCTGAGCAGAGCCGGCGGCGTTCCCGTCGAGCAGGCGTACATGGTCGCGGCGTCGCAGGAGCCGCTTGGACTGCGGCTGCTCGGCCTTGCGATCACGCTGCTGTGGGGGACCGTAGCGGTGTTTTTTATCGCCGCGGCGGGGGCGTTCAAGGGGCGGTATCCGATGAGAGGCACGTTCCTCGGCGCGACCGGCCTCGGCTTCTTGATCCCGATGTCGGCGGGGAACGTGCAGTGGACGGCGGCGATGGACATGGCCCGGCGGTACGGCGCCGCCGCGACGGAGGAGCAGCGGGAGACACTGCGGCAAATTCAGCTGACCGTCTTCCAAATCGTCGAGTCGCGGATCGACTTTTCCAATCTGCTGTGGGTGCTCGGCATGGCTCTGCTGATTTCCATGGCGCGGGAGGCGGGGATGATGCCGAAGACGACGGCCGCGCTGTACGCGCTGTCGGCGTTCGTCATGCTCGGCGTATTCGCGTCGCATGTCGTCGGCTATCCGTTCCCGTTCGTCTTGATTCCGGCGTACTGGGCGGTGACGCTCGGCGCGCATCTGACGTTCGGCGCGGCGCTCGTCCGCGGGCTTCGGACAGGCAAACTTCATGTCGACGCGACGGCGTCGGCGTAAAGGACGAAGAGGGGCCGCAAGGCCCTTTTTTCGTTGGTCGAGAGCCCTTAGGGACAAGCCGAAAAAGGTTTTTCCGGAGCGGCGTTGAATGTATTGAGCATACATAACACGAGCGAGAGGCTTGCGGAAAGTTGGGGGAAGTCATGCTGACGGGAGAAATTCGCAACAAAGTCGACCGCCTCTGGACGGATCTGTGGGCGGGCGGCATCGCCAACCCGTTGACGGCGATCGAGCAGCTGACGTATTTGATGTTTATCCGATCGCTGGACGAGAAGGAGCGGGAGGCCGAACGCGCCGAAGCGGCCGGCGGCCGGCCGGAGCCGAGGCGGTTTCCGCCCACGGAGGAAGGCCAGTCCATGCGGTGGAGCCGCTTCAAGACGATGGACCCGCAGCGGATGTTCGACATCGTCGGGACGAAGGTGTTCCCGTTCATCAAAACGCTGAACGGAGACAACGCGACGGCGTTCGCCCGGTACATGCAGGATGCCGTCTTCTTGATCCCGACCCCGCATGTGCTGCACAAAATCGTCGCCGGCTTGGACGAGCTGTACGAGCATGACGTTCGGGAGCTGGACATGCAGGGCGACGTGTACGAGTATATGCTCGGGAAGCTGGCGACGGCCGGGCGGAACGGCCAATTCCGCACGCCGAAGCATATTCGTGATTTGATGGTGCGCTTGATCGCGCCGACGCCGGGCGAAACCATCTGCGACCCGGCCTGCGGGACGGCGGGCTTCCTCGTTTCCGCGGCCGAATACGTCCGGGCGAACTGCGGGCCGAGCATGACGGCCGAGCAGCGGGCGCATGCCGCGGGGGAGATGTTCACCGGATTCGACACGGACCGGACGATGCTGCGCCTGTCGGCGATGAACTTGATGCTGCACGCGATCACGCGGCCGAACATCGATTACGCGGACAGCGTATCGAAGCGGAACGATCTCTCCGACGCGTTCGATATCGTCCTGGCGAATCCGCCGTTCACGGGGACGGTCGACGGCGACGCCATCCACGACGCCCTGAAGTCCGTGTGCGACACGAAGAAAACGGAGCTGCTGTTCGTGGCGCTCTCCCTCCGCATGCTCCGGAAGGGCGGGCGCTGCGCCTGCATCGTGCCGGAGGGCGTCTTGTTCGGCGCGTCGAAGGCGCACAGAGCGCTCCGGCGGGAGCTCGTCGACAACCACCGCCTGCAGGCGGTCATCGCGATGCCGAGCGGCGTGTTCAAGCCGTACGCGGGCGTGAGCACGGCGATTCTGCTGTTTACGAAAACGGGCGAAGGCGGCACGGACCGCGTTTGGTTTTACGATATGAAATCGGACGGGTACTCGCTGGACGACAAACGGACGCCAATCGACGCCGGCGATCTCCCCGACATCGAAGCGCGCTTCCGCAAGCTCGAAGCCGAAGCGCTTCGGCGGCGGACGGAGCAAAGCTTCTTCGTCGAGAAGGCCGAGATCGCCGCGAACGATTACGATTTGTCGATACGGCGGTACAAAGAGGTCGTTCAGGGGAAGGCAGACTTCGAACCGCCCGAGGTCATTCTCGACCGTCTGGAACGCATGAACGCCGACATCGCCGCGAAGACCGAGAGGCTGAGGGGGCTCCTCCGTGAGTAGCCGGGTAACGGCGCGTCTCGGCGACGCAGCGATCATCCGAACCGGGAAGCTCGACGCAGGCGCAAGCTCGGCGGAGGGGCGGTATCCGTTCTTCACCTGCTCGAGGGAAACCTTGAAAATCGATACCTATAGCTACGACTGCGAGTGCGTCCTCGTCGGGGGCAACGGGGAGCTGCACGTGAAATATTACGACGGCAAGTTCGATGCCTACCAGCGAACTTACATTATCGAATCGATCGATAAAGAAGTTCTGCACGTGCCTTACCTGTACCATTTCTTGAACCATTACGTGGAAGCGCTGCGCAGCCGATCGGTCGGCGGGGTCGTCAAATATATCAAGCTCGGCCATTTGACGGAAGCGGCCGTTCCGCTGCCGCCGACCGACGAGCAGCGCCGCATCGCAGAGGTTATGCGCGAGGCGGCCGAGCTGGCGGAGCTGCGCCGGCGGCAGCTGAACGAGCTGGAGCTGCTCGCGCGGTCGGCGTTTCACGACCTGTTCGGCGATCCCGCCGTCAATGAGAAAGGATGGGACGCCGCTCGGTTCGGCGACGTGCTCGCGGCGAAGGCGCAGAACGGCTTCTTCGCCAAAACCGACGCCTACGCCGAGGACGGCAACGCCGAAATCGTGTGGATCAACGACTTCCTCGACCGCCGCGCCTGCGAACTCGGCAAGCTGCGGCGGGTCAAGGCCGATCCCGCGCAAATCGCCAAGTTTCAAGCGGCTTACGGGGATTTGCTGTTCTGCAGGTCGTCGCTCACCGAAGCCGGCGTCGGGAAATGCGCCTATGTGCCGCGGGACGTGAGGCCGAACACGATGTTCGAATGCCATATCATCCGGACGAGGCTGGACTTGCGCCGAGTGCATCCGGTATTTATGCAGGCGCAGACGATGACCGACGGGTTCAGGAGGCAGATAGCGGCGAAGGCGAAACGATCGACGATGACGACGATCGGACAGGACGGCATCGTCGGCTGCCGGATCGTCGTCCCGCCGCTCGAGCTGCAGCGCCGGTTCGCGGACATCGCCGCGGACATCGATGCGCAGCGGGAGGCGGTCCGCCAGGCGCTTGACGCGACGCAGCGGCTGTACGACAGCCTCGCAAACCGGTATTTCGGGCGGGGCGCATAGCGGCAACCTTCTTTCCCCAACGCGCGTCAATGTGTGGTGAGGGGGGATGGTATCGTGGGGAAACGGTGGGCGATTCTGTTGTCGGCGGCGCTTGTCTTCGGCGGATGCGGACCGGCGTCCGGCGGCGGCGAGCCTTCGGGAACATCGGGCGCGCATCCGATCGGGAAGTTGTTCGAGGAGGCGGAGCCGTTCGACTTTCGCCGCGGCGAAGTCGTCCGAGTGACGGTCTATACGCCAGGAGCAGAGAAGGTCGTCGCCGTCGCGAGCGGCGCCGAGGACTTGAACGAGCTGGGGGATATTCTGCATCGCGCCCGTCCGGCCGCGGGCGAAGCCGCTGCCGACTGGAACTATACGATCGTAATTGAGGGGCGCGACGGGGCGGAAAGAAGGCTGGAGGTCACGGGAGTCGGCACGGTGTTTGTCGACGAAAGCTCCGAGCAGCGGTATGCCTACGTATTGGATAAAAAGAAATTCCAGGCGTTCCTTGAGAAAAAGCGAGGGACATAAGACCAGACCCGAGCAGCCCGCTCGGGTCTTTTCGCGCGGTGCGAACCTCAAATAAATGGATAGTTAGGCTACAACGTAACTCGCCGTGTTATGTATTCAAACAAAAGTCATGAAAACCGATAAAAAACGTATTGACTCGCCTCGGGAATGTAACATATAATTCAGTCAACAGCAGCAAACGAGGTTGGATGTAAGAAATAATAACATAAAATGAAGTTGTCTAGGGTTCCGTTGGGCAAACGCCCGAGCTGGTCCGAGAGACGGCGTATGAACGCGGTGAACGTTCATATAACACGGAGGGATAAAAGCCCGGGAGGTCACACACTCCCGCGGCTTTTTTCATTTCAGAGATAAGAATGCACCGCCGTGTCTTATCTCTTATAAAAATCGATGAAAAAAAAGGACGTGGGGACATGGAGAGGACCAAAACAAGCACGCTGCGGATCGTCTTTGCCTTCATAACGGCCATCGCGCTGATCTTGGGCGGATGCTCCGGCAAGCAGGCGGCATCGTCTGACGAACCGCTCAAAATCGCGCTCAGCCCTTGGCCGGGTTGGTTTTTCTGGTACGTCGTCGAAGAGAAGGGGTTCTTCGATAAACACGGCGTCGAGGTGCAGCTGGAATGGTTTCCGGTATACAGCGATTCGCTCCAAGCGCTGGCGACGGGCAAGGTGGACGCCAACAGCCAGACGCTCAGCGACACGCTGGCCCCCGCGTCCAAAGGGATCGGCCTGAAGGCGGTGCTCGTCAACGACAACTCGTTCGGCGGCGACGCGATCGTCGCGAAGCAAGAGATCGGGAGCATCGAGGAGTTGAAAGGGAAGACGATCGCGACCGAGCTCGGCACCGTCGACCATCTGCTGCTGCTGACCGCGCTGGCGGAGCACGGCATGTCGGAGGGCGACGTCAACTATGTGAACATGACGGTCAACGACGCGGGGCCTGCATTCATCAGCGGCAAGACGGACGCGTCGGTATTATGGGAGCCGTTCCAGACGATCGCGGTGAAAGAGGGCAACGGCAAAATTTTGTTCTCTTCGAAAGATACGCCCGGCCTGATTCCGGATTTGCTCGTATTCAAGGAAGACGTCGTCGAGAGCCGGCCGGACGACGTGCAGAAGGTGGTCGACGCCTGGTTCGACGCGGTCGCTTGGTACGCGGACAACGAACAGGAAGGGCTTGAAATCATGGCGGCGAAGGCCGAAACGACGGTCGAGGACTTCAAGCTCGGCATGGAAAGCATCAAGCTGTTTACGCTGGAGGATAACCTGAAGGCGTTCGAGCACGGCGACACGTACGAATCGCTGCATTACACCGGGCAAACGACGGCCGAATTTTTAAAAAATCTCGATATGCTGCAGGACATTCCGGATTTGACGAAGGTGCTGGAGCCGAAGTTCGTGCAAGACTTAGCGGAGAGGTGAGAAGATGCAAATCGCAAACGGCGTGACGAGCGTCGCCAAGGCAAGGGGGCCGAAGAAAATGCGGATTTTTAAAGAGATTCGTCCTTCCCTGTTCACGGGCCTCGCCATCTCCTCCTTCGCAGTTATCGTGGCGATCTGGTCGCTGATCAGCTACTTGCAGCTGGTCAACCCCGTGTTTTTGCCGCAGCCGCACCTCGTGCTGTTAGAGATGCTGCATCAGCTCGGCACGGCGGAATATTGGGCGCATATCGGCATCAGCGTATTCCGCGTCAGCGCGGGCTTCCTGCTCGCCTGCCTGATCGGCATCCCGATCGGCATTCTGGCGGGGACGTTCCGGGTCGGCTCGGCGGTCATCGAACCGCCGATGGAATTCATCCGCTACATGCCGGCGGTCGCCTTCATCCCGCTGCTTATGGTGTGGGTCGGCATCGGCGAATGGGCGAAAATTTTGCTCATCTTCATCGGCTGCTTCTTCCAGCTCGTGCTGATGGTCGCGGACGTGACGAGGCGCGTGTCGCTCGATCTGCTGCAGGCGTCGTTCACGCTGGGCGCGAGCCGCTGGCAGGCGATCGAGACGGTGCTGCTGCCGGCGATTCGTCCCGAGCTCGTGACGACCCTTCGCCTCATTCTCGGCTGGGCGTGGACGTACCTCGTCGTCGCCGAGCTGGTGGCGGTCAACAGCGGCCTCGGTTACGCGATCATGAAGGCGCAGCGGTTCCTTAATACCGAAGAAATTTTCGTCGGCATCATCGTGATCGGCCTGCTGGGCCTGATCAGCGACCGAATTTTCGCATACTTGCAAAAACGATTATTCCCTTGGGCGTAAGGAGGCGGAACGCATGACGGCTGCACTGCAAGCGGCGGGACCGAAGCAAATCGAAATCGCCGGTCTCGGCAAAACGTACCGCGCCCGCAAAGCGGCGTACGAAGCGCTGAAGGGCATCGATCTCACGATCGGAAAGAACGAATTTCTGACGCTGCTCGGCCCTTCGGGCTGCGGCAAATCGACGCTGCTGCGCATCTTGGCGGGGCTCGAAGACGCGACGGAAGGGGAGCTGCGGCTCGAGGGCGAGTCCATCGTCGGCCCGGGCGCGGACCGCGGCATGGTGTTCCAAGGGTACACGCTGTTCCCGTGGCTGAACGTCCGGCAAAACATCGAGTACGGCCCTAAACTGAACGGCACCCCGCTGCTGGAGCGCCGGCAGATCTCGGATTACTATTTGAAAATGATCAAGCTCGAAAAGTTCGCGACCGCGTTCCCGAAACAGCTGTCCGGCGGCATGAAGCAGCGTGTGGCCATCGCGCGGGCGCTGGCCAACAAGCCGAAAGTGCTCCTCATGGACGAACCGTTCGGCGCGCTCGACGCGCAGACGAAGCTGGAGATGCAAGAGCTGCTCCTCGAGGTGTGGGAGAAGGAGAAAACGACCGTCGTGTTCATCACCCACGATATCGAAGAAGCGGTGTTTTTGTCGCAGCGCATCTGCGTCATGGGAGCGAACCCGGGGCGCATCATCAGCGAGCATCGGGTCGAGTTCCCGGGGGTGAGATCGGAAGCGACGCGGCAGCTGCCCGAGTTTCTGGCGCTGAAGAAAGAGCTGCAGGCGCTGCTGAAGCATTAAGGAGGCGAGCGGGATGCAACCGATGGATGAGCTTTACCGCGAAGGACGGAGCCGGTTTCGGCGGCAGGCGCACGCGGCGGCCGAGGGGGTAGTCGGCAGGCAGCGGTACCTCGGGCGCGCCGGACGGCGAGTCGCGTTGGCGCTGTGGATGGCAGGCGTCGAAGCGCTGCTGGCGGCGCACGCCCTCGTGTATTTGCTCGCCAAACGGGCGCTTGCCGTATAGTCCGGGATTTTTCCGCACAATTCCATATCGAATACCTGTCTAGGGTTCCGCCGGCGCCGCGCCGGGGCTGGTCCGAGAGACGGGGATACGGGTCCGCGGATTCGTATTAACACGGAAGGATAAAAGCCTGGGAGATCTTGTTCCCCGGCTTTTTCTTATTCATCTCGAAGGAGGACGACGCGCATGAACGACATCATCTGGAGCAAAACGATTCCGCCCGGGGGCAAATGGTCCGGGACGGTCGGTAAAAACAAGCTCGTCCGGTTTACGACGGCGGAAGCCGGGGCGAATGTGGCGGCGCTGCTGTATCATGCGGACGATTTGACGGAGCGGTACAACATGCCGGATACGCTGAAGGCGCAGTATACCGCGCATTTGACGGCGGGGAACGTGCTCATGAGCGACAACGGACGCGCGCTGGCGAGCATCGTGGAGGACAGCCTCGGCTGGCACGACCCGCTCGGCGGCATCACGACGAAGGATTTGACGGAGCGCAAATACGGCAAGACGACGTACCAGGAACTGCGCAACGGCTGGCTGAAGAACGCACGGGACAATTTCGCGGCGGAGCTTACGCGCAACGGACTCGGGCTGAGGGATCTTGTACCGGTCGTGAACTTGTTCTCCAAGGTCGTATGCGAGGAAGGCGGCGCGCTTCGGTTCGTGCCCGGGCATTGCCCGGCGGGAGCGACCGTCACGCTGCGTACCGAGCTGGATACGCTGTTCGTCGTCTCGAATACGCCGCATCCGCTCGATCCGAGCGAGACGTACCCTTCCGTGCCGGTCACGATCGAAGTGCTGCCGGCGGAGCCGGTCGATCCGGCGACGGACCGCTGCGTCAATCACCGCGGGGAGAACCGCCGCGCGTTCGAAAATACATGGGAGTATCTCGCTTTGAGGGGGAATGCGCGATGACGACGGAGATCAGACGAGTCGAGAGCGACCGCGCCGCGGAAGATGCCGTGTACGATGTGACGATTCCGGCGGGCGAAGGCTGGATGAAGGATTTGCTGCCGGGCCAGGTGCTGCGCATCGTCGACCTCGAAGGCAACCAAGCGGCCGATACGCTCTTTTACGATACGAACAATCCCGAAGACCATTACAGCGCAGCCCAAACGATTTTGGCGCAGGGCAACTTGTATTTGGCCGCCGGGTCGAAGCTGCTCGCCGAATCCGGGAAGACGCTGCTGACGATCGTCGCGGACACGTGCGGCCGCCACGATACGGTGGGCGGTGCGTGCTCCGCGCAGAGCAACACGGTGCGGTATTCGCACGACACCTTGCCGATGCACAGCTGCCGCGACACGTTCATACTGCAGCTGGCGGAGCGCGGCGAGCCGTTCTCGAAGCGGGATCTCGCCCCGAACGTTAATTTCTTCATGAACGTGCCGGTGACGCCGGAGGGCGATTTGACGTTCGCCGACGGCATTTCTTCGCCGGGCGCGTACGTCGAGCTGCGGGCGGAGACGGCGACGACGGTGCTGATCAGCAACTGTCCGCAGCTGAACAATCCGTGCAACGCCTACAACCCGACGCCGATTCGTTTGCTGATTTGGGATCGATAAATCGATAAATTTCGCGCTGGCAGCAGAGGGGGAACGCGCATGTTTACGAAGGTGCTCATCGCCAACCGCGGCGCGATCGCCGTGCGGATCGAACGAACGCTCCGCCGCATGGGGATTCGTTCGGTGGCCGTATATACGAAAGCGGATCAAGACAGCCTGCACGTCGACCAAGCCGACGAGGCGGTGTACATCGGCGAAGGACCGGCGAAGGACAGTTATTTGAACGCGGAGCTGATCCTCGAGACGGCGATTCGGACGGGGGCCGAAGCGATCCATCCGGGGTACGGCTTCCTCAGCGAGAACGCGGCGTTCGCGAAACGGTGCCGCGAGCTCGGCATCGCCTTCATCGGACCGACGCCGGAGCAGATGGAGCAGTTCGGACTGAAGCATTCGGCGCGGGAGCTCGCGATTCGCTCCGGCGTCCCGCTGCTGCCGGGCACCGCGCTCATCGAGCGCTTGGACGAAGCGGTGCGGGAAGCCGGCCGGATCGGGTACCCGATCATTCTGAAAAGCACGGCCGGCGGCGGCGGCATCGGCATGCGCGTGTGCGAGAACGAAGAAGCGCTTCGCAGCGCATTCGACGCCGTGTGCCACCTGGCCGAGGCGAATTTCAAGAACGGCGGGGTGTTTCTCGAGAAATACATTGAGCGGGCGCGCCACGTCGAGGTGCAGATTTTCGGCAACCGGTTCGGGGAAGTCGTCGCGCTCGGGGAGCGGGACTGCTCGATTCAGCGCCGCAACCAGAAGGTGATCGAGGAAAGCCCGGCGCCGCATTTGCCGGCCGAAGTTCGTTCGGAGCTTCTCGCGTCCGCCGTCCGGCTGGCGCGCGAGGTCGGGTATCGGAGCGCGGGCACGGTGGAGTTTTTGTACGACCCGCAGACGTGCGAGTTTTACTTCCTTGAGGTCAATACGCGCCTCCAGGTCGAGCACGGCGTGACGGAAGAGGTGCTCGGCGTCGATCTGGTGGAATGGATGGTGCGCGAGGCGGCCGACGAATTGACCGGGCTCGCCTCCCTCGTGCCGGAGCCGAAGGGCCACAGCATTCAGGCGCGCATTTACGCGGAAGACTGCCTGCAGGGGTTCCGTCCGAGCGCGGGGCAGCTCGATCAAGCGAAGCTGCCGGCGTCGGCGCGGGTGGAGACGTGGGTGCGGGACGGCATGACGGTGACGACGCTGTACGACCCGATGCTGGCGAAAATCATCGTGCGCGGCGACACACGCGAAGAGGCGCTGGAGCTTCTCGGCGAGGCGCTGCGGGAGACGCGTTTTTATGGGTTGACGACGAATTTGCAATATATTCAGGCGCTGCTTACGTCGGAAGGCTGCCGTTCGGGCGAGGTGTTCACCCGCATGCTGAACGACTTCCAGCCGGCGGAGCGTGCGCTCGAAGTGCTGGACGGCGGCGTGCAGACGACGGTGCAGGATTGGCCGGGCCGCATCGGCTATTGGGACGTCGGCGTGCCGCCGTGCGGGCCGATGGATCCGCTGTCGTTCCGCATCGGCAACCGGCTGCTCGGCAATCCCGACGGGGCGCCGGGGCTCGAAATGACGCTGCGCGGCGGCGCCTATCGGTTCCGCGACGACCTGCTGTTCTGCGTCGCGGGCGCCGACATGCAGGCGACGCTCGACGGCAAGCCGGTCGAGCCGTACCGCCCGATGGCGGCAAGGCGCGGACAGACGCTGCAGTTCGGCGAAGCCGCGGAAGGGATGCGCGCGTACTTGCTCGTGCAAGGCGGCCTTGACATGCCGCTCGTGCTCGGCAGCGCGTCCACGTTCACGCTGGGCGGCTTCGGCGGGCACGGCGGGCGGGCGCTTCGCACGGGCGACGTGCTCGGCGTGGCGGAGCCGGCGGGAGACGCGGCTGCGGCTATGGCAGAAGCGGCGGCTGCGGCGGCGTCGGCGGACTCGTCGGCGTATTCCGCCGGAGCCTTCGATCGGCCGCTCCCCGCGGCGTCCCGCCCGGGCATCGCCCGGAGCTGGACGATCGGCGCCATTCCGGGGCCGCACTGCTCCGAGGAGTTCCTGCACTCGAGCTACTTGGCTCAGCTGACGTCGACGGTGTGGGAGGTCCACTTCAACAGCTCCCGCACCGGCGTGCGGCTCGTCGGGCCGGCGCCGCGCTGGGCGCGGGAGGACGGCGGCGAAGCGGGGCTGCATCCGTCGAACATTCACGACAACGCGTACGCGATCGGCGCCTTGGATCTCACCGGCGACATGCCGATCCTGCTCGGACCGGACGGCCCGAGCCTCGGCGGATTCGTTTGCCCGGTGACCGTCGCGTCCGCTGAGTTCTGGAAGCTCGGTCAGCTGCATCCGGGCGATAAAGTGTCGTTCCGCCTCGTCACGCTGGAGGAGGCGGAGTCGCTGCGGCAGGCGCAGGAGCGATTCTTGTCCGCGATCGGCGAAGGCGAAGCGGAGGCGCTGCCGGCGTACGGCCTGTCGACGCTGTCCGCGGCGACGAGCGAGGAGCTTGAGCTTGCGCCGTCTTATCCTGTATTGGCGCGCCTCGAGGCGGGGCCGGGACGGCAGGTCCCGCTGACGGTCCGCTGCAGCGGCGACCAATATTTGCTGGTCGAGTACGGCGAGATGGAGCTCGATTTGAAGCTCCGGTTCCAAGTGCACGCGCTCATGGAAGCGGTGCGCGGCTGCGCCGATTTCCCGGCGATCGATTTGACGCCGGGCATCCGGTCGCTGCAAATCCATTTCGACCCGGCGCGCATGACGTCGCGCGAGGCGTGCGAGCGGGTGCTCGAACTCGAAGGTACGCTGCCGCCGCTCGCGTCGCTGAAGGTGCCGTCGCGCATCGTTCGGCTGCCGCTGTCGTGGGACGATCCGTCGACGCAGCTGGCCATTCAGCGGTACCAGCAGAACGTGCGGCCGGACGCGCCGTGGTGCCCGAGCAACCTGGAATTTATCCGGCGCATCAACGGGTTAGATAGCCTCGACGACGTAAAGCGGATCGTGTTCGACGCGAGCTACCTCGTGCTCGGGCTGGGCGACGTCTACTTGGGCGCGCCGGTGGCGACGCCGGTCGATCCGCGTCATCGGCTGGTGACGACGAAATATAACCCGGCGCGCACGTGGACGCCGGAGAACGCCGTCGGCATCGGCGGCGCATACATGTGCGTCTACGGCATGGAAGGGCCGGGCGGATATCAATTCGTCGGCCGGACGGTGCAGATGTGGAACAAGCTGCGGTCGACGGCGAGTTTCCCGGCCGGCAAGCCGTGGCTGCTCAACTTCTTCGATCAAATCCGCTTTTACCCGGTGTCCGCGGAGGAGCTGGAGAAGCTTCGCGAAGATTTCCTGCGCGGCCGGTTCGACGTCGAGATCGAAGAGACGACGTTCGATCTCGGTGAATATTTGGACTTCCTGCAGTCGATCGAGGATACGGCGGGCGACTTCAAGGAGCGCCAGCGGGCCGCGTTCCAGCAGGAGCGCGAGAACTGGAAGGCGCTCGGATTGGACGAATACGTCAGCGAACAGGACGCAGGCAAGCCGCTCGCGGACGACGAGCTGCCGGAGGGCGCGGTTCCGGTGCGGAGCTCGCTGCCGGGCAGCGTCTGGAAGGTGAACGTGGAGCCTGGGCAGCAGGTAAGCAAAGGCGACGTCCTCGTCGTCGTCGAGAGCATGAAGATGGAGTTCTCCATCGGTTCGCCCGGCGACGGACGCATCGAATCGGTGCATGTGACGCCGGGCGACGGCGTCCAAGCGGGGCAGCTGTTGATCGGTTTGGCGCAATAGAGAAAGGAGCGAGGCGATATGGGGGAGGTTCGGTTTCCGGAGCAGTTGACCATCGAGTGGCTGCAGGACATGTACGAGAAGGGCGCGATCGCGCCCGAAGACACGATCCGCGAGGTCGTCCGGCGCGCGCAGGCGGACGCGGACAACCCGATCTGGATCACGCCGCCTTCGGCGGACGCGCTTCGCCCGTATCTCGAGCGGCTCGAGCGGATGGATCGCTCCGCCGCGCCGCTCTGGGGCGTCCCGTTCGCGGTGAAGGACAATATCGACGTCGCGGGCATGCCGACGACGGCCGCGTGCCCGGAGTTCGCGTACGTGCCTGAGGCGCATGCCGAGGTCGTGCGGCGGCTCGTCGACGCCGGGGCGATTCCGGTCGGGAAGACGAATCTCGACCAATTCGCGACCGGCCTCGTCGGGACGCGCAGCCCGTACGGCGAGACGCGGAACGCGCTGCGGCCCGAATGGCTGAGCGGCGGGTCGAGCTCGGGCTCGGCGGTCGCGGTGGCGAGAGGGCACGCGGCGTTCTCGCTCGGCACCGATACCGCCGGCTCCGGCCGGGTGCCCGCGGCGCTCAACGGGCTCGTCGGCTACAAGCCGAGCGTCGGCGCATGGCCGACGAAGGGCCTCGTCCCGGCGTGCGCGAGCCTCGACTGCATCACCGTGTTCGCGCACAGCCTCGCGGACGCGCTGGCCGTCGACGCGGCGGCGCGAGGGGCGCATGGCGGCGACCCGTGGTCGCGCGACATCGCGCGTTCGGACTCGCTGCCGCCTTCGCGCATCCTTTTGCCCGCGGAGCCGCCCGCGTTCTTCGGCCCGCTCGCGCAGGAGTACGCCGCAGCTTGGGGCGAGGCGGTCCGGCGGCTGACGTCGCTCGGCCTGCCGGTCGAAACCATCGATACGAAGCTGTTCGAGGACGCAGCGTCGATCTTGTACGACGGCCCTTGGGTCGCCGAACGATGGGCGTCGCTCGGCGAATTCGTCGACGGCCATCCGGGGACGGCGTTCCCGGTGACCGAGCGGGTGCTCCGGTCGGGCGCCGCGGAGCGGCACACCGCCAGCGCCGCGTTCCAAGCGATGCACAAGCTGCAGCGGTATAAGGCGGAAGCTCGCAAGCTGCTGCGGAACGCGGTGCTGGCGATGCCGACGGTCGGCGGCACGTACACGCGCGAGCAGGTGCGGCACGATCCGATCGCGACGAACAGCAATTTGGGGAAATACACGAATCATTGCAATTTGCTCGACCTGAGCGCGGTCGCCTTGCCGGCGGGGCTCGCGGACGAAGGCATGCCGTTCGGCATTACGCTGTTCGGCTTGTCGGATCAAGAGCACCTCGTCTGCGGCGCAGCGGAGCTGTGGGTCGGGCGGTCCGCGGCCGAGGAGCCTTCGACGCTCGTCGCCGTCTGCGGCCTCCATATGCGCGGCTTTCCACTGGAAGCGCAAATGCGCGCGTGCGGCGCGGCGTTCGTCGAGGAGGCCGACACGGCTCCGGCGTACCGGTTCGTAAAGCTGCCGACGACGCCCGCCAAGCCCGGATTGATTCGGTGCGAGGAAGGGGGCGCGTCGATCCGGCTCGAGCTGTGGCGGATGCCGCTCAAGACCTTCGGCGGCTTCGCCGCCGCCATCCCGGCGCCGCTCGGCATCGGCAAGGTGGAGCTCGCGGACGGGCGCGAGGTGCCCGGCTTCGTGTGCGAAGCGTACGCGGTCCGCGGCGCGGAGGATATTACGGAAGCGGGCAGCTGGCGGAACGTTATATCATAAATGAAGGCGCGCGCCGAACCCGGCGCGCGCCTGTTTTATGCCGTCTGCAGCTCTTCGTCCGCGTCCGCGTCGCGCAGCCACGCCAGCGCCTGCCGGCGATGGTCCTCCGTAATGTAAGCTTTGGCTGTCATGATGACGGTCGCGATCGCTGCGGCGTCGTCCAGAAACCCGCCCGGCAGAAGGTCCGGCACGGCGTCCAGCGGAGAGATGAAGTACGCGAGCGCGCCGAAGATCGCGATTTTCGCGCCGGTCGGCGTCTTCGGGTCCAGCGCGCAGAAGTAGAGGGCGACGGCGTCCAGTACGAAGGGGACTTTGCCGGCGGTCTGCTTCGCCTTTTTCCAAAAGTTTTTCTTCACTTGCTTCTCGTCGTTGCTCATCATGGGGTTCCTCCTAAAGGTTCGTTTGTGTGCTTGCTATATTTTTAGTATAGGAGGATACTTTGAAGCAGGGATGGTCTGGCAGACCATAAAGTTGGAGGATGAGCATGCGCAACGGGGAAAGCATCGTCGACAAAATCCTGATGACGGAGCAATTTTTAAGCACGCAGAAAACTATGTTGATGCCCGACGTTCGGGAGCTGCAAGTATATAAGGAGCACCGGCATCGCTTCGAGAGCGTACTCCCGTATCTGGAACTCGATATTCGGTCGTCGCTGGCGATAAAGAACGCTTTATCGAAAATCGCCTTCCAACCGTTCACCTTCGCGATCCAACTGGTGAAGACGTTATCGCAGGCGCTCTTGGCCGGTAAACGCGGGGGAACGCCGCCGGGCTTGAACGGAGCGGGCGCCGCCGTCGGCGCGGTCGCCGCGATCGATAAGCATGCGATGGTTTACAAAATCCAAGAGATGCTGCGCGAAGAGGCGACGCACGCCAGCTTCGCGCAAGAGCTGAACCGCATCGCGTTCGCCAAGGTATCGACCGTGAAAGAGCTGTCGGAGCGCTCCAACATCGAGTACAGCTATCTGAACAAGCTGCTGAACAACAAACTGCGGCCGAACGCGACGATCAGCCGGGATTTGACGATCAAGCTGTGCCTCGCGCTGGAGCTCGATTTGCTGGAGGCGAACGAGTTGATGTCGCGGGCGGGGTACATTCTTTGCGGCAATACGGAGCGGGATCGCCTGCTTAGCCTCTGCGTGCAAGAGAAGACGGGAGTTATGACGGCGAACGAAATTTTGGAGGCAAGACAGCTGCCGTTGCTGTAGGGCGAACGAAAGGGCAAGCGATAGAAAGGGGAGGCGCACGATGCAGCCGATCGAGATCGAACGATTGGAGACGGTCCTTCAAGCGTATGAAGGGCGTACTCCTTACATTCATGTAGAGGTGACGCCGGGGGCGTTCGTGCGCAACGTGACTGCGGCGATCGAACAAGCTTACGTGCGCGGCTCCGGCCCTTATCGGGTGGCGCTGCGCCTTAAGGGCGACGGGTGGATTCGCGCGGAAGGCCTGACGCACATGGCGGAAGAGCCGGGGCGGCTGCTCCTCGCCGGGCATGACGAGCTGGGGCGGCTCACGTGCGGGCTGCAGCTGAGTACGGAACGTTTCGAGGCATAAGGGGGCGGAGGAAAACATGACTGCAGGAACAAAAAGCATTCTCGGACTGTTCGCCCATCCCGACGACGAAACGTTCATTTGCGGCGGCACGCTGGCGCATTACGCGAAGCGGGACGCGTCGGTCGCGGTCGTCTCCGCGACCCGCGGGGAGATGGGGCGGCGCATGGGCTATCCGCCGCGCATCACCCGCGAATCGATGCCGCGGATTCGGGAGGAAGAGCTGCGCGAAGCGTGCCGCCGGCTCGGCATCGAAGCGCCGATCTTCCTCGGCATCCGCGACAAAACGGTCGAATACGAAGACCGGCCGGCGCTCGTCGCGCGGCTCGCCGCTATTATCCAGGAGCGCAGGCCCGACGTCGTCCTGACGTTCCACCCGGCGTGGGGCGGGCATCCCGACCACTGCGCGATCGGCGAAGCGGCGCGCTCCGCCGTCGAGACGTTCGGCGCGGACGGGCCGGCGCTGTTGTACATCTCGTTCGGCGACCCGCTGCGGCATGCCGAGTGGGCGGCGTCGCTCGCCGCGGCGGACGTCGTCCGCGTCGACGTCCGGGACAGCCTGCGGGAGAAGCTGAACGCGTTCCGCGCGCATCGGTCCCAAACCGAGATGGATTCTTGGCTGTGGGAGGCCGGGAAGGACGCCGTCCGCCGGTTCAAGGCGTACGAATATTTCGTCGTCGACCGCTCGCTGCCGGGGCGCGAGCTGCCGGAGTGGTTCGGCGCATGAGCGAAAATACAATCCCCTCCAAGGAAACCGACCGCTGCGCATGAGCGCGCCTCGGTTTCCTTGGAGGGGATTCGTCGTTTGCGGGCCGCCTTTGCACGGTCCCGGCGGCCGTAGATTCTACTTTAGTATACTCCCGAATTCACCCTGAGGATAATATTCGGCCGCTCGCAACGTCTTTATAATCCGAAGAGTGATGTTTCCATAAACGAGGAGGATATTGAAGAATGAAAAAGGCGAGTTCAGTCGTACTGTCGTTAATCGTCGCGTTCGCTGCATTCGGCTCGGCAGGGGCCGAGGAGGCGCAGAAAGGCGCCGTCTACGAAGTAGCCGTAGGGCAAATGGCAGACGGAGACCTGCATTTGTCGACCATGGTGCCGAACATTGTGTATGTGCATGAGGGGGATTCCGTGACGTTCGCGAACAAAGACGCCCTGGCCCCGCACACGGTCACGTTCCTGGCGGGCGAGGCGCCGCTCAGCCCGGAAAACCCCGCATCGGCCGCGCCTACCGACGCCAGCGGCGTCGCTTGGGACGGAACGCGGCTGCTCAATTCCGGCATGCTGTTCCCGGGTCAGTCCTACACGGTGAAATTCACGTCGGCGGGCGCGTATTCGTTCTACTGCGTGCTGCATCCGGACATGAAGGGCGTTGTCGTCGTCGTTCCCCGAGGCCAGCCGATTCCGAGCAAGGCGGAGCAGAAGGCGGCCGTCAACCAAGCCATCCACAACTATAAGCAGCATGCGCAGGCGCTCCGCGCGATGCATGACGAAGTCCAATACGTTCGGAACGACGACGGCTCGCTTACCTACACCGTGCGCGCCGGCGTCGCGGCGGACGGAATCTTGTTCAATCGGTATGCGCCGGATACGATCGTCATTAACGAAGGCGACAGCGTGGAATGGATCAACGACACGCACGAGGGGCATATGGTCGTCTTCAACAAGCCGGACGATTTTGCCGCGCTGGTCGACGGGCAGATGAATATGGCGGCGATGGCCCCGGCGGGCGGTCCGACCTTCGACGGTACGGGGTTCGTCAGCTCCGGCCTGCTCTTCCATTCGTCCTACAAGCTGACGTTCACCAAAGCAGGCGTCTACGAGTATCAAGATCCGATCTTCGCGGGATTAGGCATGACCGGCAAAATCGTCGTGGTTCCGAAGGGCGCCCCTAAGGTCGTTGTGAACGGCGAACCGCTCGCGTTCGACGGCAAGCTCCCTCGCTTCCATCAAGGCGAGCTGATCACCGCCATCGTGCCGTTCATGAAAGCGCTCGGCGGCGACGTGCAGTGGAATGACGCGCTGTCCGCGGTGGTCGCGAATGTCGGCGGGAAGCACGAGCTCCCTGCAGGACTTAAGAAGGGGAAGCGGATAAATGTAGTCGTCAACGGGAAAGCGTTGGGGGCGGACGAAGGAACCGTCGTATCGATCGACGGCGTCAGCTACGCCTCGCCGGAGGATATCGTGCGCCTGCTCGGCGGCTCGTACGCTTGGGATGGGGGCAGCCAGACCTTCTATGCGAATGTAGGCGTCAAGCAAGCGAATGCAGGCCACAATCATGCGAAGTAAAGCAGTATATTGGGCGATCCTCCTGCTGGTTCTGGCGTCGGCTGCGCTCGGCGGCTCCGGGAAGTCCGCCGGCGGACTCCTCGCCGCGGCGCCGGCCGCCAAGCCGGCCGCCGAGCAGGCGGTCAAGAAATTTAAGCTATACGCAACGGACGGCTACACGACCATGCCCGACGGCGAGAAGATTTATATTTGGGGATACAGCCTCAGCAATAAACAAGGGAGCGCGGCGTACCCCGCTCCCACGCTAACGGTGAACGAAGGAGACCGGGTCGAGGTGACCGTCGAGAACATCGGCCCGTCCGTCAAAGGAATCAAACGCGTGGCGCATACCGTACATTTCCACGGACTCGACACCGATCAGGAGAACGACGGCGTTCCGCATACGTCTCATGCGATTCAACCGGGCCAAAGCTTCACCTACCGGTTTACCGCAACCCACGCGGGCACCTATTGGTACCACTGCCATGTCGATACGGCGGAGCATCTGCAGATGGGCATGCACGGAGCGTTCATCGTCAAGGCCAAGGGCGGCGCGAAGGAAGCGTGGACCGGCGGTCCGGCGTACGACCGGGAGTATACGCTCCAACTGAACGAGTTGGATCCGGTATGGCATAAAGCCGTTGAGGAAGGCCGGGCCTACGATAAAACCGATTTCCGTCCGGTGTATTTCACGATTAACGGCAAGGCGTACCCGGACACGGAGCGGGACCCGAACACCATGCTTCGGGCGAAGGTCGGGGAGAAGGTGCTCATTCGGCTGATCAATGCGGGCTATCAGGCCCACAGCATCCATACGCACGGTCACCATTTCCAGGTCATCGCCTCGGACGGCCGCCCGCTGCCGAAGCCATACGAGAAGGATACGATTTTGATCGGACCGGGCGAGCGTTACGATTTGCTGATGACGGTGACCCAGGCCGGACATTTTCCGATCCACAGCCATAATATCATCGACAATCTCAACAACGGGGTGTATCCGGGCGGGATGCACACGATGATGGAGGTCGCTCCTGAAAGGGAGGAGGAGGCTGCGGCTTCGCCTACGCCCGCGCATAACGATCATCATACCGGAAACGGAGATGCCGGACACGGAACAGCCGGACATGGAGCGGCGGGATCGGGTACCACCGTATATATTCAAAATAACGTGTATTCCGTCAAACAATTGACGATTGCCAAAGGCACCAAAGTGACGTGGATCAATAAGGACAAAGAGCCGCATACGATCACCGATTTGGACGGCCGCTTCGACAGCGGCGACGTATTGGCGGGAGCGTCGTGGTCCCATACGTTCAAGGAAAGCGGCGAATACGTCTATTACTGCAGCATTCATCCAGCCATGGAAGCGAAGGTCATCGTGAAGTGACGGAAGCGGCAAAGCGAAGCGCCTCGCCCGAATCGGGAGAGGCGCTTCGCGGCTTGCGCGCGGCTTGCCGTGCCGTCCGATGCCCTTGCGAGTAAATATTTTCCAAAGTGTGATGCAGAACACAAACACGCGGTGCGCGATCCTATACAATAACCTTCGGCACATGAATTCAAGGGTTACGCGGCGAATGCGCCGCAAAGGAAGGGGAAACGCATGAAAAAACAATGGAAACAAAAAGCGGCGGCGCTGCTCGCGATCGCCGTGGCGGCGACGGCGCTGTTCGGCGCCGCGGGGCCGCTTCGGCCGACGCCGGCGTCGGCGGCAACGATGGAGACTTCGGCACAGGTGACGCCCGCGAAGGCGGAAGCGGGGTCCACCGTCGCCGTGGACGTATACGTCACGTCATCCGAAACCACATCGGTGTTGGTGGATGTGGAAATTTTCGACGAGTCGCTGAAGAAAGTGCATCAAGCGTTCAAAGACGACATCCAGCTGACGGCGGAAGAGACGACCTCGGTGCCGTTCGCATGGAGCATCCCGTCGACGCTGCCGGCCGGCAAGTACATCGTCAGCTTGGGCATCTTCGGCGCCGGCTGGAGCGGCATGCACAAGTGGCACGCCGGCGCGGCGACGTTCGAGATTACGGGCGGCGGGGCGCCTCCCGCGGGGCTGCCGGCTCCCGGCAATGTGAAGGGCGAGCCGACGGATCGAAGCGTGCTGCTCACATGGGACCGCGTGTCCGGCGCATCCGTCTATGACGTTGAAGCGGACGGCGTCGTGACCGAGAACGTCGTCGACCCGTCGTACGTGCACCAAGGCCTCGCGCCGAACACCGCGCATGCGTACAGGGTGCGGGCGAAGGACGCGGCGGGCGCTCCGGGCGCATGGAGCCCGGCGGTAACGGTGCGCACGACGAACGAGCAGACCGGCGGCGCGCTGCTCGAAGTGAAGACGAAGACGGGCGCGTCGTCGACGACGCAGATGATTACGCCGGAACTGGAAGTCTACAACGTCGGTACGTCTGCGGTCCGCCTGCAGGACGTCACGATGCGCTACTACTTCACGGTCGACGGCGAGAAGCCGCTCTCGATCGGGTTCTGGACGACGGCGCCGAAGCAGTACGTGCAGACGAAATTCGTGAAAATGCCGATTCCGTCCGAGAAGGCCGATTATTACTTGGAGGTCGGCTTCGCGGCGGAAGCGGGCTCGCTCGAACCGGGCAAGAAGGTCGGCATCTATACGTGGATCAACAAAAGCGATTGGTCGACGTTCAACCAGACGAACGATTACTCGTACAACGCTGCGGGCGCCATGACGGCCAATGCGCAGGCGACGGGCTACCATAGTTCCGCGTTGGTCTGGGGCGTCGAGCCGACGCTGTACGACATTCCGCCGGCGCCGGAAGGCATTGCGGCGGAGCCGCAAGATACGAGCATCCGCATCGCATGGAATCCGGTGGAGGGAGCGACCGGGTACGACGTCGAAGCCGACGGCAAAGTGACGAGCAACGTCGCGGACGCATCCTTCCTGCACGAATGGCTGCAGCCGGGCACGAAGCATACGTATAAAGTGCGGACTCGCAAAGGCGATGCGGTCAGCATCTGGAGCGCGCCGCTCACCGTGAAGACGACCGGACTGCGGCAGCTGCCGGCGCCGGAGAACGTGCGCGGCAAGACGACGTCGACGTCGATTGCGCTGACGTGGGATCGGCTGGAAGACGCCGACGTCGCGTACGAGGTGGAAGCGGACGGCGCGGTGATCGACGTCGGCGGGGCGGCGGCTTACACGCATAACGGCCTTGCGCCGGGCACGAAGCACACGTACCGGGTCCGCGCGAAAGACGGCGCGGCGGTCGGACCGTGGAGCGCGCCGATCGTCACGAACACGGTGCTGACGCCGACCGGCGAATTCACGGTTGAGTTCACGGTCGATCCGACGGCAGACCGAAAGCCGATTTCGCCGTACATTTACGGCACGAACGCGGACTTGACGGGCACGGAAAACTGGGGCTCGCGCCGCATCGGCGGCAACCGGATGTCGACGTACAATTGGGAAACGAACGCTTCGAACGCGGGCGACGACTATTTCCATCAGAGCGACAACTACGTGCCGTGGTATTACGGCGGCGTGCCGTGGGGCGGGAACATGGACGAACCGGGCATCGGCATCGCGGGATTCCACCAGAAGTCGCTGGAGCAGGGCGCGTATACGCTGGCGACGCTGCAAACGGCCGGCTACGTCGCGGCCGACAAGAATGGCTCCGTGTCGGCGGCGGAGACCGCTCCGTCGAACCGCTGGGTGCCTGTGTACGCGGCGAAGAACGCGCCGTTCAGCTTGACGCCGGATTTGAACGACAACGCCGTTTATATGGACGAATTCGTGAACGCCTTAGTGCATCGTTTCGGCGGCGCGTCGGCGGCGACGGGCATCAAAGGGTATGAAATTGACAACGAGCCGAGCCTCTGGAAGCATACGCATCCGTACATGCATCCGGAGAAGCCGGGTGCCGAAGAGGTGCTGACGAAGGGCATCGCCCTCACGAAGGCGGTGAAGAACGTCGATCCCGCCGCAGAAATGTACGGCCCGGTCGCCTACAGCTTCGACGAGCTGCACAGCATGCACGCCGCACCGGATTGGGAACAGCTGAAGTCGAATTACGATTGGTATTTGGACTATTACTTGGATCAGTTCCGCGCCGCTTCGGCCCAGGAAGGGAAGCGTCTGCTCGACGCGGTCGACTTCCACTGGTATCCGGAAATTTCCGCAGGCGGCTATCGCATTACGGACAGCGGTTCGTACGAAAACTTGGAGGCGAACCTTGCGCGCATGCAGGCGCCGCGGTCGCTGTGGGATCCGACGTATACGGAGAACAGCTGGATCGGGCAATGGTACAGCTCGTTCCTGCCAATCATTCCGCGCGTCCAGCAGTCGATCGATAAATACAATCCGGGCACGAAAATCGCCATTACGGAATATAACTACGGCGGGGAAGACAACGTGTACGGCGGCGTGGCGCACGCGGATGTCATGGGGATCTTCGGCAAATACGGCGTGTACCTCGCGAACTTCTGGAAAATGACGAACCACCTGCAGTTCGCGCCTTACGTCTCCGCGGCTGTCAAGCTGTTCACGAACTACGACGGCAGCGAATCGACGTTCGGGGATACGTCGGTGAAGGCGGAGACGAACAATATCGAGAACAGCTCGATTTACGGCTCCGTCTTCGAAGGGAACGACGGCGAACTGCACCTGATCGTCATGAACAAAAACTATGATCATGCGATGAACGCGGTGTTCGACATCGCGGGCGATACGGCATACACGTCGGCGCGCGTCTTCGCGTTCGACGCGGAGAGCCCCGACATTACGGAGCGCCCCGGCGTCGACGGCATCGAAGGCAATCGGTTCGAATACGAGCTGCCGCCGCTCACCGTCGCGCATATCGTGCTGACGAAGTAGTTTGATACAAAAGGAAAAGGCTGCCGCGAGGCAGCCTTTTTGATATTGGCGCTACATCTGCGCTCCCCGACCCGCTGCTGCGGGCGCCGGGGAGCGGCGCGACCAGACGACGACCGGGATGAGCAGCAGCGAGAGGATGCCGCCGCCGAGCGAGAGCGCGGCGAAGCTCGAGTGCGCCACGACCATGCCGGACAGCGCGCCGCCCGAGGCGCCGGAGAGCGCGACCAGCACGTCGATCGTTCCTTGCGTCTTGGCGCGGGACGCGAGCGGAGTCGCGTCGACGATCAGCGCCGTGCCGCTGATGAGGCCGAAGTTCCAGCCGAGGCCGAGCAGCGCCAGCGCGGCGATGAGGAGCGGCACCGAGTCGGCGGGCGCGAAGGCGGCGAGCAGGCCGGCCATAAGCAGGACGGCGCCCGCGGCCATCGCCATCGCGGTCCGGCCGATGCGGTCGACCAACACGCCGGTGACGAGCGACGGCAGGAACATCGCGGCGATATGGATGCTGATGACGACGCCGACCTCGCGCAGCCCGTGGCCGTGATGCTGCATGTGCACCGGCGTCATCGTCATGACGGCGACCATGACGATTTGCGTCAGCAGCATGATCGCCGCCCCGACGATGACGCCGCGGCCTCGAACGGGCGTCGCGGAGGCCGGGCCGGACGGCGAAGCGGCCCGGTTCGCGTCCTCCCGTTCGGCGATCGCCTTGGCGACGAGGAACGGGTCCGGGCGGAGGAACAGCCACAGGACGATCCCGGCGCCGAGGAAAGCCGCGGCGCCGAGCAAGAACGGCCCGGCGAGCGCCGGAATGCCGAGCGAAAGGGCGAAGCGGCCCATGACGTCGACCAGGTTCGGTCCCGCGACGGCGCCGAACGTCGTGGACACCATGGCGATGCTGACGGCGGTCGCCCGCTGGGCAGGCTTCGCGAGGTCGGTTCCGGCGTACCGCGCCTGCAGGTTGGTAGACGTGCCCGCGCCGTACACGAGCAGCGACAGGAACAGCAGGGCGACATGCTCGATCGTGGCGGCGGCGACGACGCCGACCGCGCCGACACCGCCGGCGAGGAACCCCGCGGTCAGTCCGGCGCGGCGCCCGAACCGCTGCGACAGCCTTCCGACGATCATCGCGGCCCCGGCGGAGCCGAGCGTCAGCAGCGCGGACGGGATGCCGGCGAAACTGTCGCTGCCGAGCAAATCCTGCGCGAGCAGCGCGCCGACCGTGACGCCGGCGGCCAGCCCGGCGCCCCCAAAAATTTGCGAGAGAACGACGATGATCAGCGTTCTCTTGTAAAGCCGCTTCTTCATGTCCGGCGATTCAATATAGGCTTCATGCGACATCGTTCGTCCCGCCTTTCTCCGCATCCATAACTGCCCGCCACTCGAGAACGCCTTCTTCGAGGCGATGCGCCCGAAGCCCGCGCCGGCGCAGCAGCTCGACCGCCTGCGCGGACATCATGCAGTACGGCCCGCGGCAGTACGCGACGATATCGCGATCGGCCGGCAGGGATGATAAGTGCCGCTCCAATTCGTCGAAAGGGATCGAGACGGCTCCAGGAATGTGATACGCCTCGTACTCTTCGCGAGGCCGAACGTCGACGAGCAGCGCTTCGCCCCGGTCCAGGCGAGCCTTGAGCTCCGTCAGCGGGATCGCCTCCAGCGCGTCGTGAGGGCGGACGAGCCGTTCTTTGATCAGACGCATCTCCGCCGAACGCCGCTCGGCCGCCTCGCGCATCGACAAGACGACGGCGGCGACGTCGGTGCCGGCCAGCTCGTAAATGACGTAATTTCCTTTCTTCGTAAATCGGACGAGCCTTGCTTCATATAAGAGCTGTAGATGCTGCGAGACGTTCGCGACGCTCATGCCGGAGAGCTTCGCCAACTGCTCGACGGATTTCGGACTCTGCGCCAACAGGTCGATCAATTCCAGACGCCTCGGGCTGGAGAAGCATTTGCCGATTCGCGAGAGCTCCTGATAAAACGATTCCTTCCACTCTGGAGGGGAATGCATCGGACACCGCCTATCTATTCAATTATTTTATTGAATACTTGAGATTGTAAGATCGCCATACTGGAAAGTCAAGACAAAAAAAAGCCCCTTCGGCATGGAATTGCGCGCGCAAGAGGCCGCTTGTCGCCGGCGTTCGTCTTACGGGACCGCAGTTCGCCCGAAGGGGCTTTTCCGTCATATCGTAAATTTTTTCATTTCCTCGTCGAGTCGGACCGACGTCTCCGTCAGCGTGTCGACGATCGCCTGCACTTCCTCCATCGCGGACAGCAGCTCTTCGCTGGAGGAGGAGACGGTCTGCGTTCGGCCGAGCGCCTCTCTTCCGATGGAAGCGAGCTCGGCAACGGAGGCGGCGACTTGCTGCGTGCCGGCCGACAGCTCCTCGGAGGCGGCGGACGCCTCCCCGATTTCGACAGCCACCTGCTCGACGGACGTCATGATGTTCTTGAACATGGCGCTCACCTCGTCGATGGCGCGAATGCCTTCGTCCGTCGCGGCCTTGCCTTCGCCGGTTACCGCGTCGGCCTCCTGCACGGAGGCGACGATCTCCGTCACCAACCGCGCGATCGAGTCCGCCGATTCCTTGCAGCGGTCGGCGAGCTTCCGGATTTCGTCGGCGACGACCGAAAATCCGCGGCCGGCTTCTCCGGCCCGAGCGGCCTCGATCGCCGCGTTCAGGGCGAGCATCTGCGTTTGGGCGCTGATTTCGGTAATGTCGGTGGTGATGGCGCCGATCGTCTCCGAGCGGAGTCCCAATTCGCGCACCGTCGCCGCCGAACGGTTGACGGTCCGGTGGATGTGTTCCATCTTCTCGACGGCGAGGCCGAGCAGGTTGCCGCCGCTCCGCGCTTTCGAAACGACGGACCCGGCCAAATCCGAAATTTCCGACGTCGATTCCGCGATACGCTGCACGCCGGCCGCCATTTCCTCCATCGCCCGGGACGTCTCGGACGCAGCGTCGAGCTGGCGCTCGGCGCCGACGGCGACTTGCTGAGACGCTTCGGTAATGTCCTCCGCGGCGGCGATCGTTTGCTCGGAAGTCGAGCGAAGGTGGATCGCCGAATGGGTCGTCTGCTCGATCATCGAGCGGTTCGCGCGAATCAGCCTCCCGATGCGCTCCGCCATCTCGTTGAACGCCGCGCCGACGGCAAGCAGTTCATCTTTCGTCTCCAAGGCGACCCGGACCGACAAATCCCCCTCCGCCAGCTCCTTGGCGCGCGAGCCGAGCTCCCGCACGGTCCGTCGAACGCTGAGGTAAAACCCGGCGAACAGCAGCGCCGCCGCCGCGAACGCCAATAGCAAGGCGGCCGCTACGACGGCGGCGCGCGTACGCACCTCGCGAATCCGCTCGTCGAGCAGCCGGTCGAGCGACGCGGCCGTTGCGTCGAACAAGACGGACGCCGCGTCGATCGTCCGCGTGCCGGTCTCGAAATAGTCGGCCGGCCGCATCGACAACGCGCCTTCGACGAACTGCTCCTGCACAAGGTTGGAGAACTCCGCGGACGTCTCGAGGCTGGCCGCCGCCGGCTGCTCCAATTCCTGCTTCAAAGCGGGATTGTAGGCGAGCGCTTGGTCGCGAGCTTTCATCATTTCGGAGACGGATCGCTCGATGTTTTCGATCGCGAGCATGAACTCGAGTTTCCGCTCTTCAGGGACCGCCCCGGCCGCCAGGATGCCGGTTCCTCGCCCGCGCGCCTCGGCTGCGGTTTCCATTAAGGAGGGCAGCTCGTTCGTTAAGAGAGCGCCTAAATAAAACGTATCCAATCGGGAATCGAGCGTCAGGTTGGAGCGGTCGGCGATGACGACCATCAGCTTCTGCAGCGACACGATCAGGGCCGTATGCTTCCGGAAGCTGTCGTCCGGCTCGAGCTTGGCGTATTCACCCTTCAGCGAAGTCCAATCGGCTTCGAATCGCTGCCAAGACTCCGCTGCGCCGAAGGCGGAGCCGCCGTTCGCGAGGAAGGCGCGGAACGCGTCCATCCGCTGCTCCAATTCGGCCTCGGTCTGCTGCAAAGCGGCCGCCTGCGACGCGTCCCCGTTCAGGAAGCCGTTGGATAGCCCGCGGTGCTTTTGCAGTGCGACGATCAATGGTTTGACCTGCTGCGCGTAGGCGGAGCCTTCCCGTTCGAGCGAAAGCAGGCGAAGCTCTTCTCGGTATGTAGAAACCAATTGAATCAGCATGATGACGATCGGCACGGCGAATACCATGGTGAGTAAAACGAATTTCTGCGCGTAACGGGCGCGGTTCATGACCGCGACGAACGGCTGCACGAAAATGGCCAGAATGGCTTTCACAACAATGTACCCCCAATGAATGATGAAGCGAGTTTCCCCGGCTCAGCCGACTGTTGTTCGATTTTCTTACGATTTGCTATCAAAAACCCGAACAAATGTAACACAGTTGACCATTAATGTTCTGAAATATGTTGGCATAATATTACATGATTGCGTCCCGGCGAGCAATGCGATTTTACAGGTGAAATCGCTTACTTCGGTGATGGACGAAAAATTGTACATGTGATGAATTTGTGATGAAATATGTTCCCGCGGAACGCGGAATTCGAATGGATCGACGTGCGGATAAGCAAACTACGAACGTCGCTACTCGGTCGTAGGGGGATATGTCGATGTTGAACATGAGGAAATGGATGCTCGCGGCCTTGGCGCTCGCGCTCCTCGCGGGATGCGGGGGCGGCGCCGGCGGGGCGAGACCGTTCGCCGAAGGCGGGGCGGCGGCGGAGCAGCGGGTGTCTCTCGATATGTACTATCCGGCGGACATCGAGACGCATTGGGCGTTCGACGAGCTGGACAACTTCGTGAACGCCGATCTGCTGAAGGGATATGTCGACGCCGAAGGGATCGTCACGCTCCGGCCCGAACAATCGATCAGCCGCGCGGAATTCGTGGCGATACTCGTTCGCGCGCTGGGGGCGGCGAGCGATGCGGCGGGGAAGACGTTCGTCGACGTGCAGCCGGGCGCTTGGTATTTCGAGCCGATCCGCATCGCCAGCGCGCTGGATATCGCGGGCGGCGTCTCGGCGACGGAGTTCGCCCCGGATCAACCGATCACCCGCGGCGAAATCGCGACGCTGGTCGTCAGGGCGTTCAGCGGAACGGTGTCGTTCGCCGGCGAAAGCAAGACGTTCGCGGACGTGCCGGACTATTTCGCGGCGGCGTCGATCGCGCAGGCGAGCCGAGTCGGCATCGTTCGCGGGGTGACCGAGACGGAGTTTCGTCCGTTCGAGAAGGCGAAGCGGGCGGAAGCCGTCGTCATGCTGCAGCGGGCGCTCGACCTGCAGGCCGCGGATTTGCCCGCGGACGAAATGCTGGCGAACGTCGTGCTCGAATCGGAGCGGCGGCAGTTCGAAGCGTATACCGACGAGGCTCGAAATTACGGACGGCTGTACGACGCGAACGCGGAATTTTACACGGGGTACTACTTGTCTTTCACCGATTCGGTCGCGGACGAAATCGTGTCGCTGGCGTCGGAGGGGTATGTCATCGATATGACGCAAACCGGGACGCCGTCCGTACAAGTGCTGGCCAAAAGCGACCGATTCGCCGTCGCCGAAGCGACCGGCGGGCGTTATCCGTACCGCATTTATCTCGGGGAAGACGAAGCGATAGGGGAAAAAACCGTCGAGGGGCTGTTTTACCTCAAGAAGATGAACGACCGAACTTGGAAAATCTACGCGTACTACCCGTACGATTAGGATGCGGGA
This sequence comes from Paenibacillus sp., assembly GCF_035645195.1. Classification (NCBI taxonomy): domain Bacteria; kingdom Bacillati; phylum Bacillota; class Bacilli; order Caryophanales; family Paenibacillaceae; genus Paenibacillus; species Paenibacillus sp. The sequence continues at coordinate 117,303 of NZ_DASQNA010000022.1, forward strand.
GGAAGGGCGATCGGAGCGGCGCCGGCGGCGCGGAGCGGATCGCCTTTCTTTTTCTGAAAAAACCTCTTGCCAAACCGGAAAAACCGATGTATATTGAGAACATCTCAAATTCAATATATTTAATTTTCAAGTAAACTAGGCGGCAGACGGAGGTGGAGCCCGAAACAAGAGAGGATCGGGGAAAGAAGTAAGTAGGCAATTTTTTTTCGTCAAGTATCTCAAATTCAAAATTATTAAAATTGACAGAATGGAGAGGGAATTATTTATGGAAGATATGGGTTTGTTGTTGATTCGCGTCATTATCGGGTTGGCTTTCGTCGGGCACGGCGCGCAAAAGTTGTTCGGTTGGTTCGGCGGGTACGGTCCGAAAGGCACCGGCGGCTGGTTCGAATCGATCGGCATGAAGCCGGGCGTCATGATGGCGGTGGCCGCGGGACTCGTCGAGTTCGTCGGCGGGTTGTTCTTCGCGGCGGGTTTGTTCACTCCGGTCGTCTCCATCCTGCTCGCGCTGACGATGGCGGTCGCGATCGCCAAAGTTCACGGCCGGAACGGTTTTTGGGTGACGTCGAACGGGTATGAATTCAACTTGGTGCTGATCGCCGTATTCGTCGGCCTCGCGCTCAGCGGCGCCGGCAGCTACTCCTTGGACGCGATCCTTAACTAACAAAGAAAGAGCGAACGCGAACGTTTCGGATTCGGTTCGCTCTTTTCATCTCTTCGGCGGGAATTGCGGCCGAAGGGCGTTTTAGGGAATAATAAATAAATCATTTTGAACGGAGGGACTTCGATGACGCAGCGAACGGCCGGAATTCATCACATTACCGCGTTCGTCGGCAACGCGCAGGCGAACGCCGACTTTTACGCAGGACTGCTCGGACTTCGACTTGTGAAAAAAACGATTAATTTCGACGCTCCGGAGGTATACCATCTTTACTTCGGGAACGAAACCGGCAGCCCGGGCACGATTATTACGTTCTTCCCGTTCGAGCACGGGCGCAAAGGCGTCGTCGGCGGCGGTCAGGTCGGGTACACGACGTTCGCCGTTCCCGTCGGCGCGCTGCCCTTCTGGGAGGCTCGTCTGCAGGCGCACTCGGTTCCGTTCAAGCGGGAGGAGCGGTTCGGGGAAACGTATCTCCGCTTCAAGGATCGGGACGGACTGCAGCTCGAGCTCGTCGAGCGCGAAGCGGGCGAGCCGAGCCGGTGGTCGTTCGGCGGCGTGCCGCTTGACAAAGCAATCAAGGGCTTCGGCGGCGCGATGCTGTTCAGCATGGCGCCCGCTTCGACGATGCATACGCTGGAGCATGTATTCGGACTTGATCGGATCGGCGAGGAGAACGGTTGGGTGCGGTTCCGCGCCGCAGGGGACATCGGCAACGTCATCGACGTCAACGCCGCTCCGATGGGCCGCGGCCACGGCGGGGCGGGCACGATTCATCACATCGCCTGGCGGGCGAAGGACGTCTCGGACCAAGAGGCGTGGCGCGAGCGGGTCGCCGCGAACGGCTTCCAGCCGACGCCGATCGTCGACCGGCAATATTTTACGGCCGTCTATTTCCGCGAGGCGGGCGAAATTTTGTTCGAGATCGCGACCGATCCGCCGGGCTTCCTGCGCGACGAGCCGTACGAGTCGCTCGGCGAACGGCTGATGCTGCCGGAATGGTTCGAGACGCATCGCGCGCAGATCGAAGAAGGGCTGCCGCCGTTCGCGATTCGCGAGCTGAAGGAGGAGCGGCCATGAGGCATCTGTTCGAGCGAGGCGCGGATCGGGACGCTCCGACGCTGCTGCTGCTTCACGGCACGGGCGGGACGGAGCGCGATCTGCTGCCGCTCGCCCCGATGATCGATGCCGGCGCTTCGGTGTTAAGCGTACGCGGCAACGTATCGGAGAACGGCATGCCGCGATTTTTCCGCCGGTTGGCGGAGGGCGTATTCGACGAGGAGGATTTGCTGTTCCGCACGCAGGAGCTGCACGATTTCGTCAATCAAGCCGCGGAGCAATACGGGTTCGACCGTTCGAAGGTCGTCGCGGTCGGCTATTCGAACGGGGCGAACATCGCGGGCAGCCTGCTGTTTCATATTCCCGGCTCGCTGCAAGGCGCCGTTCTACACCATCCGATGGTGCCCCGGCGGGGCGCCGCCCTGCCGGATTTGACCGGCACGCCGGTGTTCATCGGCGCCGGCAGGAACGATCCCATCTGCTCCCCTCGCGAAACGGAAGAGCTGCAAGCGCTGCTGGCAGGCGCCGGCGCGTCCGTGTCCGTGCATTGGGAATCCTACGGCCATCAATTGACCGGATCCGAAGTCGAAGCGGCGGCGGCTTGGTACCGCATTCAATTCGGAAGACAAATTTCCGAGTAACATGCTATGATTAGGAGGTGGATCCGATCCGCCCCCGGAGGTGAAGGGAATGGATGACCGAGAACTGTCGTTGAAGCTTCTGGTAGTGCTGTCTAAAGCATACAAAGTCGTCATGGATCGAGCTGCCAAAGACATGAAGAAAAACGGGTTATCGGAATCCGAATTCACGGTGATGGAGCTGCTGTATCACAAAGGGCGCGTACCGATGCAGCGCATCGGCGAAAGCATGCTCGTCACGAGCGGCGGCATCACCTACACTGTCGACAAACTCGAGGGCAAAGGATATTTGCGCCGGGTCGCTTGTCCCGAAGATCGTCGGGTGACGTACGCGGAATTGACGGAGGCGGGGAAGTCAAAGTTCGACGACATCTTCCCGGCGCACGCGTCCGCGATCGAGTCGATCATGGGGGGGCTTACCGAGGAAGAGAAGCGTCAGGCGATCGCGCTCGTCAAAAAGCTCGGCTTGTACGCGCAGGAAACCAAGTGAGACAGACATACCGGCCCGAACGGGGAGCGCCCTGTTCGGGCATTTTTTGTTTTATAGATAGAGAGAAAAAGTAAATAACAGAATTTTTACAAGCGAAAAAGATTCCTAGCGCACGCCCAAGACCAGTATAATGGAACGGTATATAAAAAAAGGAGAGAAACGGGGATGACGAACATCGAGGGGAAAGCGCAATGGAAGATGCCGCTCGCCGGCAGCCGCTCGGGAGGGCGGATGCTGGCGGGAGTGGTGCTCGGCACGGTGACGGCGATCGGACCGTTCTCGATCGATATGTATTTGCCGGCGCTGCCGGAGATGGCCGCGGAGTACGGAACGACCGCCGCGTGGACGCAGCTGACGCTGACTACGTTCCTGCTCGGCATGGCGTTCGGCCAAATCGTCGCGGGCCCGATCAGCGACGCTTGGGGCCGAAGGGGGCCGCTGTTCGTCGGCATGGCCGTATATATTATTACTTCGTTGTTATGCGCCTTCGCGCCGTCCGTGGAGTGGTTGGCGTTCCTGCGTTTCGTGCAGGGGCTCGCGGGCGCGTCGGGCATCGTGATTGCGCGCGCGATCGCGAGAGACCGGTTCGACGGCGCGGAGCTGACGAAATTTTTCGCGCTGCTGACGCTGATCGGAGGCGCGGGGCCGATCGTGGCGCCGCTCGTCGGCGGGCAGCTGCTGCTCGTCACGTCGTGGCAGGGCGTATTCCTTCTGCTCGGCGCGTTCGGCGCGCTGCTGTGGCTGTCCGTGTACCTGGCCGTGCCGGAAAGCTTGCCGAAGCATGCGCGCATCGCCGGCGGGCTGCCGAAGTCGGTGAAAGCGATGCTCGGGCTGCTGCGCAATCGGGAGCTGATCGGCTATGCGGTGACGCAGGGGCTAATGATGGGCGGACTGTTCGCCTACATCTCCGGATCGTCCTTCATGATGCAGGACTTGTACGGCGTGTCGCCGCAGACGTTCAGCCTGCTCTTCGCGCTGAACGGCTCCGGGTACATCATCGGCGCGCAGGGGACGGCTCGTCTCGTCGGCAAATTCCGCGAGAGCTCGCTGCTGCTGACCGGACTGATCCTGTCCGCCGTCGCGGGGGCGGCGCTGTTCGCGGCGCTGCTGAGCCAGGCGAGTTTGTATGCGGTCGTTCCGGCTTTATTCGTCATGATCTTCTGCGTCGGCATCATTTCGACGACGAGCATGTCGCTCGCGCTGCAGAAGCATAAACAGAACGCCGGCAGCGCGGCCGGGCTGCTCGGGCTGATCGGCATGCTGTTCGGCGCCGTCATTTCCCCGCTGTCGGGGCTGTTCGGCGGCGAGTCGGCCGCGTCGATCGGCGCGGTGATCGCCGTCTGCTCGACGGGCGCGCTGGCCGGATATTTGCTCATCGTGCCGAAGTCGGAACGGGCATAATGCGGCCGACGCCGCGCGCGATGGTGTACAATAGAACTTAGAAAGAAGTTTGACAGAGAAGGAAGGAGTGCGGAAGTGAACCGAAAAATGGTGTTTTTCGACATCGACGGCACGCTGCTGGATCATCATACGCGAACGATTCCCGCGTCGACGCGCGAGGCGATCGCGGAGCTGCGCAGACTCGGCCACGAGGTCGCGATCGCGACGGGACGGGGGCCGTTCATGTTCCGGAGCATCCGCGAGGAGCTCGACATTCATACGTACGTCAGCTTGAACGGGCAATACGTCGTGCACGAGGGAAGCGTCGTCCGCAGCCAGCCGATTCCGAAACCGGTCCTGGAGCGACTGCATGAATCCGCGAAAACAAGCAATCATCCGATCGTATATATGGCGGCGGAGACGATGAAATGCGCCGAGACGGACCATCCGTTCGTCGTGGAAAGCTTATCGTCCTTGGAGCTCGACATGCCGGACTACCACCCGAACTATTTTCATGAAGAGGATATTTATCAAGCGATGGTGTTCTGCGAAGCGGAGGCGGAGGAGGCGTACCGGCAAGGCTTCGATCTGCAGTTTATCCGCTGGCATCGGTATTCTATGGACGTGCTGCCTTTCGGAGGTTCGAAGGCGGAAGGCGTGCAAGCGATGATCGAACGGCTCGGCTTCCGGAGGGAGGACGTGTACGCGTTCGGCGACAACCTGAACGATATCGAAATGCTGCGCTTCGCGGGCACCGGCGTCGCGATGGGGAACGCGCCGGAGACGGTGAAGCTGGTTGCGGACGTCGTCACGCGCGACGTCGGCGACGACGGCATTTGGCACGGCTTGAAGGCGGTCGGGCTGTTGTAAATTTGAAAGGCAGGTCTCCTTTGCGGGGAGCCTGCCTTTTTTGCGTTAACTGTAAATCAATTGCTGCCGGTCCGTCGTCAAGGGAGGCTGCTCCAGCCATTGCCGCTCCACGACGATATCGAACGTGTCTTTGGCGTAAGCCATAATCTCGGCGATAATTTTGGTGTAGTTGGCGATCAAGTCGGTTCGCATGGACAGCGCCGTCGCATGGGATAGAAGCACGATGTCCACCGCGTTCAACATATTGATCATGGCCAAAATCAGTTTGTCGGAGAACGGGGATACCGTCGAGTCGGTCACTTCCATGCTGACCGTCACCGTGCCGAGCAGTTCCTCCTCGAGAAGCAGCTTGTTGAAAAACTCGATCTGTTTTTCGCTGATCTCTTTCCCCCGGAGGATGAAATTTTTCAAATCCTTGTCCTCCATCACTTGGGCGAAGCCCAGCATGATGATGACGGCGAAGTAATTTCGTTCGATGTTAAAGAAGATTTCGCTTAACTCGATGGCGTTCAGGGGTCGCTTCTTTCCGAACATCCCGTTCAAGAACGTTTGCTTTTGCACGAATTCCACCTTCTCGGGATAGTTCATTTTCGGCGGCCGGTCGTACAGCCCTTTCTCCAACAGCAGCTTCACCGCTTTGCCGAACATTTCGGTCGTCGAGTGCAAACATTCGTTGAAAAAATCGAGCACGTCGAGACGAACGTTGTTCGAGGACGTGAACGCGAAGTTGATCATGGCCAATCGATTGTTCATGTAAATGAAACTTAAAGCGAACGGGTCGTGAAATAAGGCGGGAGCCTCTAAGTTGACGTCTTTGTCCGTAAAGCCCGTCGGAATCGGAAATTGTTCGGCCGAGAAGATGCTCTCGATCCGGGATAAGCGCCCTTGCGAGAGGGCCAGCGACTGTTCGGCGAGCGGAATGATTTCCTCGTCCTGCAGGTGGTGCAGGAAATAACGAAGGAAACAAACGGCCATGCTCTCCTGCATGTAAATGCTCCACAGACCGCCGATTTCCGTAGAAGATAGTTCGATGTTCGCCGGCTTCACGCTTTCTGCGCTCATAAGTCCTCCATGATATGAAGAATTGTCCTTATCGCGTAGTATTTTGCCTGAATAGATAAGTTATTCTTAAAGGTCGATGGACTGGAGAAAAAACGGCAGCCGAGGTGCGGAGGAGTCGCCCCCCGCATCCGGCTGCCGTGCGGATTACATCGCGGCCAAATGGTCGGCCAGCTGGTCGAATGCGGTGCCGAAGCCTTGCTGCATGGAGGGATGCATCGACCGGAAAAACTCCGCCTCTTCCTCCGACGCATAGATCGGGGCGCTTTGCATCGTCACGATCGTCCGCCCGTTCGCCTCGGCGAACGTGACGAGGTTCATCACCTCGAGCGGATACTGCGCGCTGAACGGCGCCCGCGCGACGCTGCCCGCGGCATCGGAGAACGAATTGACGAACACGAGCTTGCTCGGGCTCGCGATGTCGAGGAAGCGGAATTTGGCCCACATGACGGTTCCGTCCGGATGGGTCAACCGGTAATGGAACGCGCCGTCCGGCCGGAGATCGAACGCCATGACGTCGAGCACGAAGTCTTTCGGCCCCCACCAGCGCTTCAGATGCTCCGGGTCCGTCCACGCCCGGAAGACCAGCTCGCGCGGGGCGTCGAAGGCGCGCGTCAGCTTGAGCGTCGCCGCATCGAACGCATCCAGCGCTTGCGCCAGGCGGGACAGGGTCGATTTCGCGCCTTCGGCGGCGCCGTATTTCTCGACGGTGTACTGCAGCTCCTCCGCCGAGGGGAACGTCATGCGCATCGTCAGCTCTGTCGCGCCGTCCCGATCCGCCATCGTTACGGACACTCGGAACCGCTCGTCGGCCGCGTCGTCGCCGTGAATGTAATCGAGCCGTTCCGGGCGGACGACGTCGACGTATCGGATGCGATTGACATAGTCGGTTCCGTCGGGGCCGTGCATGACGTAGTCCCAAATTCCCCCGGGCTTCACTTCGATCGAGCGGATCGTGATCGAGAAGCCTTCCGGCCCCCACCAATTCGCCAAGTGGCGCGGCTCCGTCCACGTTTGGAAGACGAGCTCGCGAGGCGCCTTCAGCATGCGGGTCACGATGAGATCCCGCCCTTCGATTACAACATTCGCTTGGCTCAGCAGCCGATGTTCCCCAGTCATTGCCTATTCCTCCGATTCCATGATTTAGTCGCGGTCGTTGGACGGATTCTGTAGTTCTTGGAGGTATTTGTCCAAACGGTCCAGCTTTTCCTCCCACAGGCTTCTGTACCCTTCCAGCCATACGTGCAGGCCGAGGAAAGGCTCGGGCTTCAGGTTGTAAATTCTGCGGTTGGCGTCCGCCTGTACATCGACGATGCCGCTGTCGTACAGGACGCGGAGATGTTTGGACACTTGCGGCTGCCGGATGTTCAACCGGTCGGCGAGCTCGCCGACGGTGAGCGGTCCTTTGCGCAGTTCCTCGACGATATGCAGCCGGTTCGGTTCCGACAGCGCCTGAAGCAGGGAAGCGGCTAGTTGTCGATCGGTATTGGAGTTCATGTCCCTGGGCGGCCCTCCTTCGAAGGGGTCGGATGTTGGATGAAACAAATGTACCATATTGGGAATATTCCTGTAAAGGAATACATGGGAGGTTAAAAATGAGCAGTTTCGTGCATGGGGAGGAGATATGAATGCTAATTTCAATAAAACTGAGCGGATATAAACAAAATATTTTAAAAACAGAGCAAAAACGCGTTGACATGAACAGTATTGAGGACTTAATATGTGATTGAAAGCGCATAAATGAACATGTATAAACATTTATGCGCGGAAATGAACAACCCCTGCAGGGTCCATTCCGTCGATCGTCAGCGTTAGGAGGAGGAAGAGGTTGTCGCAAACGATGGTTAGCAGCATCCGGGTGCAGTCGCGCGCATACCGGCTGGTCAAACCGCATCTGGTCGTCGATACCGTCGTAGAGCACGAGGTGCGCCCGTGGGAGGTCGTCGTCGAACCGGCGCTGGGCAGCATTTGCCACGCGGACATCCGTTATTTTACCGGGCAGAGGCGCCCTGAAGCGTTGGAGCGCAAGCTGCCCATGGCGCTTATTCACGAAGGGCTCGGGACGGTGATCCGTTCGGAATCGCCCGAGGTGAAGGTTGGCTCTCGCGTCGTGATCGTTCCGAACATTCCGGGTTCGTTGTACCGCAACGTCGATCCGCAGGATTGCTGTCCCGCCTGCCGGAGCGGCAAAGGGGATAACTACTGCCACTACGGCCGGTTCTTGGGCAGCGGCGTAGACGGCATCGCGCAGGAGCGGGTCGTCGTTCCGGCCGCTTGCGCCGTGCCGATCCCGGGCGAGGTGCCCGACGATGTCGCGGTGCTGACGGAGCTGTGCACGGTGTCGTATCAAGCGCTGCTCGGCGTACGGGAGAAGCTGGGCTCGGCGAAGGTGGCCGTATTCGGCGACGGGCCGGTCGGATACTTGGGGGCGGCGATGCTGCGCCATGTGTTCGGCGTCCCGAGGGAGCGGCTGCATGCGTTCGGGGCCGCCCCGGACAAATTGAACCAATTCGATTTCGCGAACCGGAGTCTGGTGCAGGAGTACGATTTCGCCGCCGGGGACGCGTTCGACATCGCCGTGGAGTGTACGGGAGGACGGTTCTCCGAAAGCGCGGTCAATCAAGCGATCGACGTGCTGAAGCCCGGCGGCGAGCTCATCTTGATGGGCGTGACGGAGGAACGAGTGCCGATCAACACGAGGGACGTGCTGGAGAAAGGCATTACGATGCGGGGCAGCAGCCGAAGCTCGAGCTCCGATTATCGACCTGTGCTCGAAGCGATGAAGGACCCCGATTGCCAAGCGACGCTAAGAAAATTGCTGCCGGAGCGGCGCACGGCGATTCGTTCGGCGGCCGACTTCGCGGTCGCCATGGAGGAAGCGGCGTCCCACCGGAGCTGGCAGAAAACGTTGCTGGATTTCCACTGGCGAGCCTAGGCTATATAATAGTCTGGACATGTATCTTCTAACGGGATGGAGGCTCTGCCATGCTAGCTGCGGAAAGAAAGCTTCGCATCGTCGAATACGTGCGGCAGCGCAAAATCGCCACGGTCGCCGCGCTCGCCAAGGAATTTAACGTTCACGAGGCGACGATCCGGCGCGATCTGATGGATATCGAGCAGGAAGGGCTGCTGCGGCGGACGCACGGCGGCGTCATCGCCGAGCAATGGACGCACGACGAACCCCCTTTTCACGAACGGGAGCAGACGCGGCTGGAGCAAAAAATGGAGATCGGCAAATTGGCCGCGAGCCTCGTCGAGGACGGGGAGCACATCATTATCGACTCCGGCACGACGACGCTGCATATCGCCAAGAACCTAGTGCATCGATCGAACTTGACGGTGGTGACGAACGACATCAACGTGGCCGCCGAATTGAAGGATGCGCCGGGCGTTCGCGTCATTATGACGGGCGGGGAGCTTTATCCTTCCAGCTACATGCTGAACGGCATGTTCACCGATTATGTATTGAATTCGCTCCATGTGCAGAAAGCGTTCATCGGAATTCCGGCGATTCATCCGAAACATGGACTGATGCATCCGGAGGCGCAGCTGGTGCCCGCGAAGCAATGCATGATTCGGGCGGCGAGCGAAATCGTCGTCGTCGCCGACGACAGCAAGATCGGCAAAATTTCTCTCCACACGGTGGCGCCGAACAGCGCGATTCATACGCTGATCACCGGCAAGGACGCGCCGGAGGAAGAGCTGAAGACGTTTCGCGATTACGGAATCACGGTTTATACCGTATGAAGCGAGGCTCCGGAAACGACGGGCAAGGGGGAATGTACATGAGAATGACGGAGGCGGGACGATCCGCGGCGACCGGGATCGAAGCGGAGACCGGCCGGGTAGCGCTCAAGAGGCGGATCGGCTCGCGGCTGAGGAAAGCGGCGATCCGGCTGCGGCCTTACGCGATGGTGGCTCCCGCCATGACCGGCATCATCGTATTCGTGATATACCCGATGTTTTATTTGATTTATCTCAGCATGTATAAATACAACCTGATGAACAAAGCGAAGAGCGTTTTTATCGGATTCGACAATTACGCGCAAATTTTCGCTCGGGAGGACTTCTACAAGGCGCTGGCGAACACGGCGCTGTACACCGCCGGCGTCGTCGCGTTCACGATGCTGCTGTCGCTGCTGACGGCGGTTTGGCTCAGCAAGCGAACGTGGATGAATTCATTGGTGCAAGCGGGCATCTTTACGCCGCATATCATCTCGATCGTATCGGTGTCGCTCGTATGGCTGTGGTTGATGGAGCCGAACATCGGCTTTCTGAACTTCGTCCTGAAAGCGATCGGACTGCCGCCGTCGCCGTGGCTGCAAAGCTCCAAGACCGCGCTGATTTCGATTATTATCGTGTCCGTCTGGCAAAATATCGGCTATTTCACGTTGATCATCGTCGCCGCGCTTCACGGCGTGCCGTCGAGCATCGTGGAAGCGGCCGAGCTGGACAACGCCAACAAATTTCAAGTGTTTACGAGAATTATGCTGCCGCTCATCTCTCCGCAATTGTTCTTCATCTTGATTATCATGACGATCGGCTCCTTCAAGGTGTTCGATACGGTCCGCATCATGACCGGAGGCGGTCCGAATAACGCGACGACGACGCTGGTGTACTACATCTTCGGCTTTCGCACGACGAACATCGGCTACGCTTCGGCGGCGGGCGTCGTGCTGATGGCGATTATCGCGCTGCTGACCGTCGTATACTTCCGGCTGCTCGCGAAACGAGTTCACTATCAATAAAGCGGAGCTTCCGGCTGCGAAGGGGGATCTTTCTTGAAGCTCGAATCGAAGTCCGCGTGGTCGGCGGTCAATACAGTCTTGAAAGCGGTAACATTGCTCGCGTTCGTCTTCCCGTTCTTATGGATGGTTTCGACGTCGCTGCAAACGTTCCAAGAAACGATGGCGTTCCCGCCGACGCTCATTCCGGCGGCGCCGCAATGGATCAACTTCGCGGAAGCGATGAGCTCCGGGCCGTTCCTCGGCTACGCCGCGAATTCGATTACGGTCACATTGTCGATTATCGTCATTCAGTTGATCGTCATGATCCCGGCGGCGTACGCGTTCGCGAAATACCGATTCCGGGGCCAGGGGCTGCTGTTCGGCATGGTGCTGCTGGCGTTCATGATTCCCGGCCAGGTGACCTTCATTCCGGTATACCTCATGATGGCGGAATGGGGCATCATCCAGACGCTGCTTCCGCAGATCATCCCGTTCATGTCGAACGCGTTCGGCATCTTCCTGCTTCGGCAATATTTCCGCCAAATCCCGGAGGAATTGATCGAAGCGGCGCGGCTGGACAACGCCGGCGAACTCCAAATCATGTGGCGCATCATGACGCCGATGTCGATGCCCGCGCTCGCCACGATCGCGCTGTTTAGCTTCGTGAGCCACTGGAACGACTATTTCTGGCCGCTCGTCATGACGGATTCGATCGCGGTGCGTCCGCTGACGATGGGCATCGCCATGCTGCGCGAAACGGAAGGGATCAGCAATTGGCACATCATCATGGCCGGCAACGTCGTGCTGGTGCTTCCGATTCTGCTCGTCTACGTATTTTGCTCGAAACAAATCGTAAAAGCGTTCGTGTATTCGGGGATCAAATGATTCTGCGTACAATCCAAACGAGAGAGGACGTTGGAAAACGATGAAAAAATTCGCTTTTGTATTGACGGCTGCGGTGCTATTCACGATGCTGGCGGGCTGCGCGGGAGGCGGCGCGACGGAAGCGCCGGGCGGGAGCGCGGGCGCGGAGACGAATGCGGAGACGAACGCGGAAACGCCTAAGGGGACGGACGCCGCGCCCGCGGGCAAGACGACGGTCCAGTTTTGGCACGCGCTCGGCGGCGGGAACGGGGATTTCCTGAACGCGATGATCCAGCGGTTCAACGAAAGCCAAGACGAGATCGAGGTCGTCGGCACGTTCCAAGGCAACTACGACGAAACGGTGACGAAGCTGCAGCAAGCCGTGTCGGCGGGAACGGCGCCCGAGATCGCCATGGTGGAGCGCGCGTACGTAGAGTTGTTCGCGGACTCCGACGTATTGGAGGATCTCGCTCCGTATTTGAGCGCTTCCGGCATGAGCGAAGCCGACTTTACGCCGGGGCTGATGGGCCATTCGACGTTTAACGGGAAATTGGTCTCCTTGCCCCTGAACCGTTCGACCCCGATCATGCATGTCAACAAGACGATGCTGGACGAGAACGGGTTGAACGTGCCGACGACGTGGGAGGAAATGAAACAGGTCGCGAACGCCTTGGTCCAGAAGGAAAACGGCGAGGTGACGCGATACGGGTTGACGATGCCTTACGATACGTGGTATCCGATCGCCATGATCACGCAAGCGAAAGGAACGTTCTTCAACGCGGAGAACACGTCCGTCGGCTTCGTCGACAACGGCGTCGGCCAGAAGGTGTTCGGCTATTTGAAAGAGCTGCAAAGCACCGGAGCCTTGTATTACCCGCCGGCGCAAGATTCGGGCAGCATTACGAACCAGATGTTCGCGGAAGGCAAGGTCGGGATGATGTTCCAGTCGACCGGCGCAATCGGCGGATTGCAAAAGTCGGTCGCCTTCGATTACGTGACCGCGTTCCTGCCGGCCGACGAGGTGCACGCGAACCCGACCGGAGGCGCGAATGTCGTCGTGATGAGCGGAGCGAAAAACAAGGATGCCGCATGGAAGTTCATCCACTGGGTCATGACCGATCCGGGCGGCGCGCAGCAATTCGTCATCGATACGGGGTACCTGCCGTTCACGACCAAGATGGTCGAGTCGCAGGCCATGAAAGATTTGTGGGCGAAGGAGCCGAACCGGAAAGTCGCTTACGACCAGCTCCAGTACGCCATCGATACGAATAAGGACGTGAATTGGCCGGAAGTGATGCACGAGTTCTTCTCGGCCATCGAAGCGATTATGTACGACAACGGCGACATCGCTTCGACGCTCGACACGTTCAAGAAAGAAGCGGAGCGCATCCTGGCGCAATAACCGCGGCGCTTTCCCGCCGGCCGGACTCGCGTCCCGGCCGGCGGCCGCGTTCGGAACGAATCGATGAGGAGGGATTGCCGTGATTGATCGGCTGCAGAATACATCGGACATCGTCGTCTCCGGCCATCGGGGGCTGAAAGCGGCGTGCCCGGAAAACACGCTGCTCGCCTTCCGGGAGGCGCTTCGGGCGGGAGTGGATATGATCGAATTCGATCTTCGGCTCACGAAGGACGGGGAGGTCGTCGTCATTCATGACGAGACGGTGGATCGAACGACGAACGGCTCCGGCGCCGTGAACGAATACGATTTGGAACGCCTTAAGGCGTTGGACGCGGGCGGTTGGTTCGGTCCGGAGTTCGAAGGTTTGAAAATACCGACCTTGAAGGAACTTTGCGAGCTGCTCGCCGCGTATCCCGACACGCTGCTCAACGTGGAGATCAAGCCGAGCCGGGACGCCCGGGCGGTCGCCGACGCCTCCGTCGCGATTCTAGACTCGTACGGATGGCTGCCTCGCTGCGTGTTCACGAGCTTCGACGCGGACATCGTCGCTCATCTCTACGATACGTACGGGTTGAAGACGCAAGGCTTTCCGGCGGAATCGATGCACAACTTCCGGCCGGGACCGAACGGCACGTATTCGAAAATGTGGGCGGCCGCCGCCAGCATGAATCAATTGACGCCGCAGCTTGTTCGGGAGCTCCGCGACATCGGGCTGCAGGTATGGTGCTATTGTCCGGACGACGAGCGGCAGGTGCATTACGCGCTCGGCTGCGGCGTAACGGTGATGACGTGCAACGACCCGTTCCCCGCGATGCGCATGCGCCGGCTGCTAAGTTCGCCCCCGGAAGCGGGGACGTAGGGGGACGGCCGATGAACGCCGCATGGACGGTAGCGCACCATTACGAAATGTACCTCCGGCTGCTCGTCAGCGCCTTCCTCGGTTTTCTGATCGGGTGGGATCGCGAAACGAAAAGCAAGCCCGCCGGCCTTAAAACGTATATGTACGTTTGCGTGGCGAGTACGCTGATTACGTTAATCTCGATCTACAGCGTCGAGAAATTCGCTGCGGGGCAGGACCGCACGATGATGGATCCGATGCGGCTCGCGGCGCAAATCGTCGCCGGGCTCGGGTTTCTCGGCGCCGGCGTCATTTTGAAGGACGGACTTCGCGTTAAGGGGCTGACGTCCGCGGCGATGATTTTGTTCGTCGGCGGCGTCGGGATCGGCATCGGGGCGGGGTTCTACGGCATCGTCGCGTTCAGCGTGGTCGTGTCCATGGCGATGGCGAAAATCGGGAACGTCGTCGAAAGGCGCCGTCTCCTGCGCATCGCCGCCCGGGACCGCGAGGCGTCCGATACGCCGTCCGCTTAACCGGTTTTTGCAGCCGCCGATATCGGCTATTTCGGACGTCTTCCTGCGGGACGCGTACTGCGTACTGGAGAGGGAAGCGGCGGAGTCGGCGCAGAACGAGGCGCAAAGCGGCCGCGTCGAATGGCCGAGCGCCGGATCGACTCCATAACGAAAACGGCGGCAGGTCCGGACCGGGTACAACCCGTCCCGCCTGCCGCCTTTCGCTTCCGGCAGCGCCGCCGCGAAAGCCGCCGTTACGACGGCTCCTCGTCCAAGCCGGCGGCGGCATCGAATCCGCTGCCTTCCGGAACGTTCGTAAGTTCGAGTTTCCGCTTCACCTGATCGTCGATCATCTCGTACCATGCGCCGAACGCATCGTCCAACTGCTTCTCCCGTTTCGGGTCTTCGTTCGCATCCGAATCCATTTCCATGCCGCCGACGAATGGTTCGACATCATCCTCGCGCTCGCTCATCGATGGTCCCCCTCCTTCGCACTGGAATTGGAATAAAATGCCCCGAATTTTCGGCTTTATACCTCGAATAAGGTTCCGCGCATCGTTAAAATCCGCCCCGGGAATGAATGATTTGTCCGGTAATCCACTGGGAATCGTCGCTGGCCAGGAAAGCGATCAAGCGAGCCGCGTCTTCCGGAAGGCCGAACCTGCCCATCGGAAACTGCGGCAGCAGGGCGCTCCTCGTCTCTTCGGTCATCCAGCCCGTATCGGTAGGTCCGGGATCGACCGCATTGACCGTGATCCGAAGCGGCGCAAGCTCGGCGGCCAACGATTCGGTGAAAACGGACACGGCGCCTTTCGTCGCGGCGTAGGCGAGATTGCCGGGCATCGGACCTTTCCCTTGGCCCGACGTGAGGTTGATGATTCGTCCGCCGAGGACGTGATGAGGCCGCGCGGTCTGCTCGGCTTCGAGCATGCGGGCGAAGGCGGCGGACAGCATGAAGGTGCCTCGGATGTTGACGGCGCAATGCGCGTCGATGAGCGCTTCGGTTAATTGCCGGAAATCGGCGTCGACGCTGTACGCGGCGTTGTTCACGAGAACCGTCGGAAGTCCGACGGCGTTCCGGGCTTCCTCGAGCAGCCGGCCGGCCGACCCGGGAGCGGCGAGATCGAGCTCCATATGCGCGGCGCGAACGCCCGATTGGCGGAGCTCTTCGGCGAACAGGCCGGGCCAGCGCTCGTCGGCGTCGTTCGGGTACAAGCTTTTATCGTAATCGTGCAGATGCGTAAAAAAGATGTCGGCGCCTTCGCGGGCCAGCGCTCGGCAGACGGCGGCCCCGATGCCGCTCGGACGGCTCGCTCCCGTCACGATGGCGGTTTTACCTAGCAGTCTGGTCATGTCGATTCCTCCCAAGGGAAAGGTGGATGGCGGCCGTTACACCCGGGTCAGCTTCTCCGGATTCAGCACCATATACATCGTCTGGATCACCCGGCGATTCGGCTCGAGTTCGAAAAATGCGGCCCAGACGGCGGCAGACCCGCGCCCGAGCCGGACGCCGATTTGCCCGCCCTGTCGGATGAGGCTCGCTTCGCCGTCGAAGAAGCCTTTCGGCGCGATGCCGCGGAACAGCGCTTCGATGCGCTCGCTGCCGTAGATGACGCGCGTGGCCGCGCGAACTTTGCCGCCCGCGTCGGTCACGAGGCGCGCGTCCGCCGACAAGGAGGTCACGAAGCCGCGGAAGTCGCCCGTCTCGCAAGCGGCCAAGAACTGGCGCGCGAACCGTTCGGCGGCGGCCGCGTCCTCCCCCGCGGCTTCGCGAGCGGCGTCGCCGCCGGCGGGCGGCGGGGGCAGCTTGCGGCGGGCGCGGCTGATCGTTTGGCGGCAGGCGGTTTCCGATTTGCCGAGCATGGCGGCGATGTCGCGGTATGCGTACCCGAGCGCCTCCCGCAGGACGAACGCGACGCGCTCCTCCGGCGACAGCCGCTGGAGCAGCACGACGAACGCGTAAGACAGCGTCTCCCGCTTCTCCGCGAGCGCCTCGGGGTCGTTCGACGGAAGCGCGGGCGCCGGCTCGGGCAGCCAAGGCCCGATATATGATTCCCGGGTTTTGCGGGCGGATTTGAGCAAATTGAGGCAGCGGTTGGCGACCGCTTTGGTCAGATAAGCCTTCGGCTGCCGAATGTCGGACAAGTCGCGGCCGCTTATTTCCAAATAGGTGTCCTGAACGACATCCTCCGCATCCGCATACGAGCCGAGGATGCGGTAAGCGAGACGCAGCAGCATGGGACGGGTATCGGCGACGAGCCGTTCTTCGGTCATCCGGCGCGCACTCCTTCCTTAGGCGATGACAGTATGATCCTAAGAGATAAGACAAACTTGATGGGTCGTTTGTGACAGCGGCGCGCCGCTGTCACAAACGGCTCGCTCTATTTGTCATCGTATCAGATTCGTCAATTCCAAGGAGGAGAAGATTCATATGAAGCTGCGAATGAATTATCGAGAAGCGAGTCCGGCGGCGTTCCAAGCGATGCTGCAGCTCGAAGGGTTCGTGACGCGGAGCGGGCTCGAACGAAGCGTGCGGGAGCTGATCCGGCTGAGGGTGTCTCAGTTGAACGGATGTTCGTTCTGCGTCGATCTCCATTCGAGAGAGATGCTTGCGCACGAGCCTCCGGAGCGCGTGTATTTGCTGCCGGTGTGGCGGGAAGCGCCCTGCTACACCGACCGGGAGCGCGCCGCGCTGGCGTTCGCGGAGGCGGTCGCGTTCATCTCGGAGCGGGGGGTGCCGGAGGAGGTGTTCGAGGAGATGCGAAAGCATTACGACGAAGCCGGCATCGTGCACTGCATCATGGCGGTGAACGCGATCAACGCTTGGAACCGGCTCGCGATCGCGACGGGCATGTACCCCGGGGCGATGGAGCCGGCTTCGAAAGAGTAACTTTCACGGAGAGGATGGCGCGCGTTCCGCTGCCGTCCTCTCGTCATGTCAGGGGCGGTTTCGCCGACGGCGGACGAAGGCGTACGCGGCCAGGGCCGCTCCTCCGGCGGCCAGGGCAGCGAGCCGTCTCCAGGCGCGGAACGCGTCTTCCCCCCAAACGGGCGCGCCGGCCTCCGGCGTTCGCAGCGCATATCCTTTCCTCTCGGCGTACTCCTGAAGCTTCTCCGCAACCGGTTCGGTTTCCCCTCTCGGCAAGCCGACGACGACATGGCCGTCCTCCGCAAGGGAGGCGGTAACGAAGCTCGGGGACAGCAGCTCGAGCCGCGGAGGGATGTCTTTCAGGAAAAACACGTACGACGTCCCGGCGCGAAATTTCATCGAAAAATCGGGGCATTCGAACCCGGCCGGATAACGGTCCCGATCGTCGACGGTTTCGGGCATCGTCACGCGCTTCGGCGCCGGGCCGGGTCCCGCATAGATGTCCACGTCCACCGTCGCTAGTCTTCCGCCGCGTCCGACATCGACGACCGTGCCGTAGATCATGGCTTTCGCCGCGTAGGCGTCTTCGAACGTCCAAGGCGCCGGAGAACACGCCGCGGCGGGGACGGGGCGAAGGAGGACGAGTGCCAGCATCCATCCCGCAAATACCATCCATACGAGTCTCATAAGGCTCTCCTGCCTTTCCGGTTACCCTCCGCGAGGTTTGCGATTGTTTTTTAGACGTCGCGATAAGCCGCTTTGGATGCAGCCTCGGCGGAAAAAATTTCAAAAATTTTCGACCAATGGATAGACAATACCTAGCCTGCGGTCTAGTGTAATGGAGTGCCGAAGTTATTAGTATAAACTGGGAAGATTGACCTAGGAGATTAGAGTAATGTGGAGGGTAACCATGCGAAGAGCGTTATGGGTATTGAGCTTGTTCGCGGGAGTCGCCTTGTTCGCGACGGCCTGCAGCCAAGGGGAGGAGCCGGCGCAAAGCGCCGAGGCGGCGCCTGAGGCGAAGAAGGTAAAAGCGGAACCGGCGGGCACCGTTCAGATCGGGCGGGCCGTCACGGTCGCCGGCGTCGTCAAGTCGGCGGTCGCGGTGCAAATCGTCAGCGAGATCGGCGGGATCGTCGAGGCGAAGCCGCTCGAGGCCGGAGACGAAGTCGGCAAGGACGGCGTCCTGTTGGAGCTGGAGAAGGATCAATACGAGCTGACGCTGCGGCGGGCCGAAGTGGCCAAGGAGCGGGCGGCGCTGACGTCCGCAACGTCGGAAACCGACCGCCGGAACGCGGTGCTGAACGCGGAAGGCGCGGTGGCCAAGGCGCAGTTGAACGTCGATCAGCTGCAGAAGGAATACGATCGTCTAGAATCGCTGCTGGCGAGGGATGCGGTATCGGCTGCCGAGGTCGAACGGGCCGCGAATCAATTGGCGGCGGCGAAGCTCGACCTCGACTCGGCGCGCCGCGGACTCGAGCAGGCGAAATCGAGCTCGAACGAGCGGCTGCTGACGCTCGGGGTGAAGGAAGCGGAGGTCGCCTATCAGGAAGCGCTGATGCAATACGGGAAAACGACGATCCGTTCGCCGATCGCCGGGATCGTTACGGCGTCGGGCAAAGTGCCGGGCCAAACGGTCCAGCCGGGCGAGGCGGTCGCCGTCGTCGAAGATTTCAGCCGGATGTCGCTGACGGTGTCGGTGACGGAAGCGGACTTCCTCGCGATTCGCGGCAAGGAAAGTCTGACCGTGTCCGTTCCGGCGCTGCGGCGGACGGTCGAGGCGAGCGTCGCGTCGCTCGCCGCCTCGTCCGTCGGCGCGGGCGAAGGGTTCTCCGTCGAGCTGGAGCTTCCGAACGAGGACCGCGCGATATTGCCGGGCATGAATGCGGAGGTCGTGCTGAACGACGCCGGCGCCGGCGAGACGCTGGTCGTGCCTGCCGGGAGCGTGCTGGAAGAGAGCGGCGAGTCGTTCGTGTTCGCCGTGCGGGAAGGGCAGGCGCGCCGCACGCCCGTGGAAGTCGGCCGCGTGACGAAGGCGCACGCCGAAATCGTCTCCGGCCTTGCGGCGGGCGATCTCGTCGTCACCGTCGGGCAAGGACTGCTGAAGGACGGCGACGCCGTGGAAGTCGTAGAGTAGGGGGAGTTATAGCCGCATGATGACAAAGATGCTTAAACGGCCGGCGATCGTGCTCTTGCTGTCCGTCATGACCGCCGCCTTCGGCGCCATCGCGATGCTGACGCTGCCGATCAAGCTGCAGCCGAGCGTCAGCGCCCCGTACATTACGGCCATGGCTGTCGTCGATAAAGAGTTAAGCTTGGATGAAATGGAGAAACAGATCGCGCTCCCGCTGGAGACGGCGGTCGTGCATAACGCGTTCGTGAAGGACGTGAACGTAACCACGACGACGTCGACCGTTATGGTCGATGTCGTGCTGAAGGATTCGGCGACAGAAGAGGACATCGCGCAAGCGAAAGACGATTTGACGCAGGCGATGAATTCGCTCAACGTCGAGCTGGACGTCAGCGACGTCCGGCAATATTCGACCGCCGATCAGATGGTCATGATGATCGCCGTTACGTCCGACGCGCCGGATCAGGAGAAGGTGCGGTCGGAGCTGCGCGACATCGTCGTGCCCGAGCTGCGGAAGCTGCCGGGCGTCAGCAAGGTGGAGCACAGCTTGAATTGGTACGACGTCTCTTACGTGTTCGAGCTGAAGCCGGAGAAAATGAGCAGCTTGCAGCAAACCGCCCGCGTCGTCGACGAAATTCGCGGCGCCTTCTCGCAGCCGCTGCTCGGCAATCTCGAATACGACGGAGGACAGTATCGCGTCAGAAGCGAGGCGCTGATCGGCGGGCAAGCGGAGCTGGCGAGTTACCGGCTGTCGTCCGGCAGCATGCTGGCCGACCTGGCGGACGTCCGCGAGGACCGTCCGGCCGATCATAACTACGCGATGCGCAACGGACAGCCTTACTACGAAATTTCGATCTTCGCGACGGAAGACGCTTCGGAGGTGAAGGTATCGGAACGGGTGCGGGCGAAGCTCGCTGCGCTGAACGACGGGGCGGCGACTTCGTGGTCGTACGTCTTCCCTTGGGACGCGTCGGCGTTCATCGGCAGCGCGGTCAAGGAGCTGGCGCTCAACATCGCGATCGGCGCGCTGGTCGCCGCGGCGGTGCTGTACGCCGTATTCCGCAGCATCCGGATTATGATGGTCATCGGCTTCAGCATTCCGCTGTGCATGTTCGCGACATTCATCGGAATGAGCGCGTTCGGTTACAGCATCAACATCATTACGCTGATGGGCATCGGGCTCGGTACCGGCATGGTCGTCGACGCCTGCATCGTCGTGATCGAGAACATTTTCCGCAAAATGGGGGAAGGGCTGCCGCGGCAAGAGGCGGTCGTGCAGGGAACGAAGGAAGTCATCGCTCCGGTTATTTCCTCGATCGTTACTACGATCTGCGTTTTCGTCCCGATCGGTATGCTGGACGGTATGATCGGGGAATTCATGAAGCAGCTGGCGCTGACGATCACCGTTTCGCTGCTGGCGTCGTTGGTCGTCGCCGCGACGCTCATACCGATCTTGACGAGCCGCTGGGTGCAGCCGCCCAAAGAGTCGAACAAACGAAACCGCGTGTTGGAAGGCTACGAGCGCATGCTGCGCTTCGGACTCCGCTTCCGCTGGGGCACGCTGCTCACGTTCGTCGCCGTGCTTGCGGTATCGTTGTATGCGCTAATCGCTTTCGTGCCGAAAAACTATATTCCGAACGTAAGCGATCGCAGCTTGTATATCGAATACGAGGTGGATCGCAACATCGACTACGCGACCGCCCGCGGCTTGGCGGAGACGGCGGCGGCGCGGATCGCGGACGTGGACGGCGTGATGGACGTGTTCTACTGGGGGAACGACCGAGAGACGCATCGCGGGACGCTCATCATCCTGTACGACCCACGCGATACCATGACGCGGTCCGACGAGGCGGTGAACGAAGACATCGAAGCCGTCATCGAGCGGACGATTCCGTACACGCTGCTCAGCATCGGGCAAGGTCAAGGCGATATGTCCGGGCGGATGGAGGTGTCGGTGACGGCCGCTTCGATGAAGAGCTTATCCGAGGAAGCGGACGCCATCGCGGAATCGCTCCGTCTGCTTCCCGGCGTCACGGGCGTCCAAGCGCCGCTGTCCGACGAAGGGAAGGAATGGGTCATCCGGTTTTCGCCGGATCGGCTTGAATACCACAACATTACCCGGGGAGAAGTCGAACAGTACATCAGTCTCGTGCTGAACGGGGTCGACGACATCGAGCTGACCATGGACGGGGACACGGCGACGGCTCGCGTAGAGTTCCCGACCGTCTATCGCCAAACGTCGGACGCCCTATACAAGCTGCCGCTGCGGAGCGATTCGTCCCTTACGGTCGAAGACGTCGCCGATCTGGCGCTCGTCGACGCCGAATCGTCCCGCGTCCGCAAGGACGGCATCTACGAAAGCACGCTGACCGTGTATTACGACGAAGCCGATAAAGCGTCCGTCGTGGAACGGGTGACGGCGTTCGTGAGCGAATACCGCTCGGCCGAAGCGCAGGTCGCGATCGCCGGCACGCAGCAGGAGCAGAACGAGGCGTTCTCGAAGCTGCTCGTCGCCGTCGGCGTCGCCTTCTCGGCCGTGTTCCTGGTGCTGGTCATGCAGTTCAACCGTCTGCGCCAGCCGCTGTTGATTATGCTGTCGCTGCCGTTCGCCATGATCGGCGTCGCGCTCGGCTTCCTGCTGTCCGGCCGCGTGTTCGACATCATGGCGATGATCGGCATCGTCATGCTCGTCGGCATCGTCGTCAACAACGCGATCGTGCTGATCGATTTCATCAACAAATCCCGCGACGCGCACCCGGACATCGAGTCGGCCGTCATCGCCGGCTGCAAGCTGCGCATGAAGCCGATCCTGACGACGACGCTCACGACCGCCGGCGGCCTCGTGCCGATGTTCATCGGCGGCACGGAGACGTCCGATTTCCAGACGCCGATCGCGACGGCGGTTATTTTCGGGCTGCTGTTCTCGATGTTCGTCAGCCTGTACCTTGTCCCTGTGCTGTATTTGATGATCGACGGGCGCGCCGCGGGCAAGGCGCGGAAACCGCTGTTCGGCTGGTTCGGCAGAAAGCCGGCCGCGTCCGAGGCGGCGCCGTCATGAGGGGGCGCGCGGCATCGGCCGCCGTCCTCGCGGCGGCGTTCATCGGGGGGTGGGCGGCGCCGGCTGCGGAAGCGGCGGCGTCGGCCGCGGCGGTTTCCTCCGCCGAGGCGCAGGAAGCGCGCGTCGTCACGCTCGAGGAGGCGCTGCGGCGAGCTTCGGCCGTCCCGCGCCAGGAAGCGTCGCTGCAGCGGTCGATCGACGGCCTGCGCCGCCAGTTGGACCGCGCGAGCAAGCAGCTAGGCGAGAATTCGTATATCGATTACTTCACGCTCTACGAGAAATCGCAGCGGAACGAACCGTTCGATCAAGCGGAGCGGGATCGGTTCCGGCACTACAACGAGATGTATTACTTCATGGTGATGGAGATGTCCGAGCGGGATCGGTTCAACAGCTTCGTCGCGCCGAGAGAGTTGACGGCGGCGGAGCTGACCGCTTCGATTCGAAAGCTCGAGTGGCAGCAACGACAAATCCGTCCCGCGGCGGAGCTCGCTCTGCGGGAGCTCTTCCACGGCATCGCCGGGCTCAAGGAGCAAATCGAGCTGCTCGAGGCGAAGCTGGAGCTGGAGCGGCTTCGGCTCGAGCAAGATCCTGGGCGCCGAACGGCGGCGGAGACGAGAGTGCTCGAGCTCGAGCACGAAACGACGGCGCTGACGAAGCGGACGCTTACGCGGTCGCTCGCGATCGCGGAAGCCGCCTTGAAGAAGGAGCTCGGCATCCCGTTCCGGTCGGCCGTCGCGATTCGTTCGGAGGAGCCCGCCGCGCCGGAGCTGCAGCCGCTGAAGCGGTACGAAGCGCTCGCGCTGGAACGGCGGGCGGAGGCGCTGTCGGCGGCGCTGGACGAGGAGCTGAAGCGGCGCAAGGCGGCATTGGCCGAGAGATATATTGCGGACCCGGAGGCCGAGGAGCGGAAGGAATCGCGCATGGAAGCGGAGGAGGCGGCCGCCGCGCTCGCGGAGGCGCGGGCGCGGATCGCGGAGGACGTCGCTAACGCGTACGCCGCCGCCGCGGATCGGCGGTACGCCTGGGAGCAGGCCGAGGAACGGGCGGCGCAGGCTCGCTCGCTTCAGGGCATTGCGGAGCGGATGGCGGAGACGGGCGCGGGGACGAGTCTTGCGGCGAAGGAAGCCGCATGGGCTGCCGCCGAAGCGGAGGTCCGCGCGAAAGAAGCGAAGAGAGCGTACGAGCTGGCTTGGCATCGGCTTACGGCCGCGAGCGGCATCGGGCCGGGCTACGCTCAAGGAGAGGAGGCGTCAATGCCATGACCGGACGAATGATGCGCAGAGCGGCGGCGATGCTGGCCGCGCTGGCGCTGGCGGCCGCGATCGCGCCCGCCGCGGCGTTCGCGGACGAAGCGGCCCCGGCGGCCGATAAGGGGCCCGAGAAGGCGGTCGAGAAGGCGGTCGAGGAGCTGAACATTTATCAAGCGATCCAGCGCGCCTTGGCTCGCGATGCGGGATTGAAGGCGATCGGTACGAAAATCGCGTTGAACGAAAAGCGGTACGAAGACGAGCTCAAGAAGGCGAAGGCGGCGAAAGGCCGCGACGCCAACGTCGACTCGGAGCGGATCGAGCTGCGAAAGCAGGAACTGCTGTACCCGGAGCGCCGGCTTGCGGCGATCGCCGAATTGAAGCGGCAGCAGCGCGAAACAGCGAACCGGATCGAAGCGGAGGTCGCGGAGCTGTATTACCGCATCCAGTCGGCAAGCCGCCAAGCTAAGGCGTACGGCGCCGAAGCGCGCCGCTTGGAAGGCGAGGCCGCGCGGCGCGAAGCGCAGGTGAAGGCCGGCGTAACGACGCCGGATCAACTGTACGCGCTGCGCAACGCGCTGGCCGACGCGCAAGCGGCGCTGCAGCAGTGGCAGCGAAGCGAGGCGAGCGCGCGGCTGTCCCTGAACGTGAAGCTCGGGTTCGAGCCGGAGCGCCGCATCGCGCTCGGGTCGCTGCCGCTGCCGGAGGAGACGCTGCGCATCGACGACATCGACGCGCTCGCGGCGAAGCTGCTTTCGGCAAGTCCCGCCGTGCTGAAGCGGGACGACGATGCGCGGCTCGCGCGGCTGGAAGCGGAAATCGTCGACCGGCATTGGAAGGACAAACGGCCGGAAGCGCTGGACGGCTTGCTGGACCAAGCGATCGAAGCGGAGCTGCGGGCCGAGGACGAGAGGTGGGCGGTCGAGCTGAAGCTGCGCACTGACTACGACCGGCTGCTCAACTTGGAGGACCAAGTACGCATCAAACGGGCCGCTTACGAGCGTGCCGAGCTGCTCGCCCGCGCGGCGGAAGCCCGGCACAAAGCCGGGCTCGACACCGAGAGCAAGGCGCTGGAGGCGAAATCCGCGCTGCTGCAGGCCGAGAACGCCTGGGAGCAGGCGCGCATCGATTACCGGCTGGCGCTGCTCCGGTTCAACCATTTCATCGCGCCGGCGACGGCGGAAAGCGCCTGACGGGCGCAAAGCGAGGAACGAGGCTGCCGATATTGTAACATCGGCAGCCTTGTTCCTTTTCTCCTCTATTCGCAGATCAAGTGCTGCCCTCAATTATGGGAAGGAAGTATGCAAAAGAAGTGCAGGGTGTTGTCTTCTTATGCATACCTGCTTCCCATAACGGGCCCGGGGGTCGACGATCACAGAGGCGAGGGGCGCAAGATAGGAAGGAAGTATGCAAAAGAAGAGCAGGGTGGTGCCTTCTTATGCATACCTGCTTCCCATAACAGAACCGGGGGTCGACGATCGCAGCGGCGAGGGCGCAAGATGGGAAGGAAGTATGCAAAAGAAGTGCAGTGTGTTGTCTTCTTATGCATACCTGCTTCTCATAACGGAACCGTGGGGCAGCAATCGCGGCGGCGGCGAGGGGAAGCTGGGGCCGGGGGGCGGCAATCGCGGCGGCGGCGAGGGGAAGCTGGGCCCGGGGGCGGCAATCGCGGCGGCGGGGAGGGGAAGCTGGGCCCGGGGGGCGGCATTCGCGGCGGCGCGAGGGGAAGCTGGGCCCAAGGTCGACGCTCGCGGCGGCGCATTGCTCCGCGTTCGGCGGAAACGCATGCGTTGGCGAACATCTTGCAGCATCTTGCAGCTTGATTGCTCTCTAAAGGGTGGAAAATGTTTCTTGACAATGTAGGGTACACCCCTATACTATAAAAATGCGCGGTGATCGGTTTATTTGCTCCGACGTTCGTTTTGACGGCCGTCACGTTCGCGGGCAGGACGAAATCGGACCGCGCAATAAATTTTATACGGGAGGTTGGTCGGTATGGCTTTGCAGGCGGGTGCGCTGCAAACGGCGGATCCGAAACGGTGGAAGGCGCTGGCGCTGCTTTGCGTCGCCAATTTCATGGTCATCATGGATACGTCCATCATCGGGGTCGCGCTGCCGGCGATCCAGAACGCGCTGGGATATTCGCAAGAAAGTTTGCAGTGGGTATTTAATGCGTACGTCATCTTCTTTGGGGGATTGCTGCTGCTGGGCGGCAGGCTGTCCGATCTTTACGGGCAGCGGCGCGTATTTTTGTGGGGATTTTTGATCCTAACGGCTGCCTCGCTGCTTGCGGGCTTCGCATGGAGCGACGGGGCGCTGAACGCCGGGAGGGCGCTTCAGGGCTTAGGCTCCGCGCTCATCGCGCCGTCGGCGCTGACTACCGTCATGCTGCTGTTCGGCGGCAATCCGAAGGAGCTCGGCAAAGCGCTCGGCTTCTGGGGCGCCTCGGCGGCGGCCGGCGGTTCGGCCGGCGTGTTCCTGGGGGGCGTCATCACGGAATGGCTCAGCTGGGAGTGGACGTTCCTCATTAACGTGCCGGTCGGGCTGATCGCCATGCTCGCCGCCCCGGGCTTATTGCCGAAGGGCGAGCGGCGAGAAGGGCGCGTCGACGTTGCGGGCGCGGTGTCCGTTACGGCAGCGCTAGTGCTGCTCGTATATGGCATCGTCACGGCGGAGCATAATGGATGGAGCGCGCCGCAGACCGTGTGGACGCTCGCCGCGGGAGCAGCGCTGTTCCTGCTGTTTTTAGCGATTCAAGCGGCGAAGAAGGACCCGCTCGTGCCGCTGCGCATTTTCAAGGCGCCGAATTTGGCCGCGGGCAATGCGGCGCTGCTGCTCCTGTCGGGCGGGTGGATTCCGCTGTGGTATTTCCTGAATCTATATTTACAGCAGGTGCTTCAATATTCGGCCTTCGCGGGCGGCGTCGCTTTGCTGCCGATGACGATTTTGATCGCGGTATTCATGATGTTTATCACCGGCAAGCTGATCGGCGTCTTCGGCTTGAAGGCGAACTTGGTCGCCGGATTGGCTGCGCTCGGCGCGTCGATGCTGCTGTTCGCGGGCAATACGCCGGTCGACGGCACGTTCGCGGCGCATGTGCTGCCCGCGTCGCTGCTTGGCGCGCTGGGCATGTCGCTCGCGTACATCCCGGCGACGATGGCCGCCATGTCGGGGGCGAAGCCGGAGGAGGCGGGCTTGGCGTCGGGCCTCGCAAGCACGAGTTACCAGATCGGCTCGGCCGTCAGCCTCGCCGTCATGGTGGCGGTGGCGGCGGCGTCGACGAGCGCGCAGACGGGCGCATCGCCCGAGGCGGCGCTGAACGCCGGTTTCCAAAGCGCGTTCTTCTGGTCGGCGATGGTCGCCTTCGCGGGGGCGGCGCTGTCGCTGTTGTTCGTCCGAAACCCGAAGCCGGGGGCTTCGAGCGCTCCTGCCGCCATGTAGGGATATTGAAAAGGGAAGGAGCGGGGGTATGAGCGGGGAGAACGCAGTGCGCAAAAGCTCACACGATCCGCAGACGAAAGCGAATTTGATGAACCGTCTGAACCGGATCGAAGGGCAAGTGCGCGGCATTCGGGGCATGATCGAGAAGGATACGTACTGCGACGATGTGCTGATTCAAATTTCGTCCGTGCAGGCAGCGCTCGGCGCCGCGGGAAAGCTGCTGCTGGAAAAACATTTGGAATGCTGCATCGAAGGGCGCGTAAGGCAGGGCGATACGGCCGTCGTTTCGGAGATTATGCGGACGATGAACGTCATCTTAAAATAAATTCCATTCTGTTGTTGACATAGGGTACCGGGGTATACTAATATAACAATCAAGGAAAACGAAAGGGAGATCCGAATATGACGAACGTTACGTTGAAAGTGCAAGGCATGAGCTGCCAACATTGCGTCCATTCCATCGAAGGGGCGCTGACACAAGCCGGAGCCGCCGGGAAAGTCGACCTGCGAGGGGGCACGGTGGACGTTCAGTACGATGAAACCCGATTGAGCGTGGAGCAGCTGAAAGCGGCGATCGAGGAGCAGGGATACGAAGTCGAGTAAATTGAATTGTTGAAGGAGAGATCACCATGGAAGCCATCGAAGCTACGAATGCAAGCAAGCAGACGACGTTCCAAATTACCGGGATGACCTGCGCGGCCTGCGCGAACCGGATCGAGAAAGGGCTCAGCAAAATGCCCGGCGTGAAGAGCGCCTCGGTCAATTTCGCGATGGAGACGGCGCGCGTCGAGTATGCCGAAGGGAACGTCACGGTCGAGGATTTGCAGGCGAAGGTCAAGCAGCTCGGCTACGCCGCCATCGTCAACACCGGCGACGACAAGTCGGCCGAGCGCCGCGAGCACGAGGCAAAGAGTATGCGGAACAAGCTGATCGCCTCCGCGATTTTGTCGCTGCCGCTGCTGTGGTCGATGGTCGGCCACTTCTCGTTCACCGCGTGGATCTATGCGCCGTCTTTGTTCATGAACCCTTGGTTCCAGCTGCTGCTCGCGACGCCGGTGCAGTTCATCATCGGCGGACCGTTCTACGTCGGCGCGTACAAAGCGCTCCGTAACGGCAGCGCCAACATGGACGTGCTCGTCGCGCTCGGTACCTCCGCGGCCTATCTGTACAGCTTGTATTTGACGCTCGAATGGTCCTTCGGCGGAGGCGGCGCGCATCACGGTCCTTCGTTGTACTACGAAACGAGCGCGGTGCTCATTACGCTGGTGATCATGGGGAAATGGTTCGAAACGCTAGCGAAGGGGCGGACATCGGAGGCGATTAAATCGCTGATGGGGCTGCAGGCAAAGACGGCGCTCGTCGTTCGCGACGGCGAGGAGCGGACGGTGCCGGTGGAAGAAGTGCTTGTGGGCGACATCGTGCTTGTGCGCCCCGGCGAGAAGGTGCCGGTCGACGGCGTCGTGCTGGAAGGCGCCTCGTCGGTCGACGAATCGATGCTGACGGGCGAGAGCCTCCCGGTCGAGAAGAAGCCGGGCGACGCCGTCATCGGCGCGACCGTCAACCGGAACGGCATGCTGCGCATCCGCGCCGTGAAAGTCGGCAAAGATACGGCGCTCGCGCAAATCATCAAAGTCGTGGAAGAGGCGCAAGGCTCCAAGGCGCCGATTCAGCGGGTGGCCGACGCCATCTCCGGCATTTTCGTCCCGATCGTTGTCGGCATCGCGGTGCTGACGTTCCTCGCCTGGTATTTCTTCGTCGCGCCGGGCTCGGTATCGGAGGCGCTCGAGAAAGCGATCGCCGTGCTCGTCATCGCCTGCCCGTGCGCCCTCGGCCTCGCGACCCCGACCTCCATCATGGCGGGCTCGGGACGGGCGGCGGAGCTCGGCGTCCTGTTCAAAGGCGGCGAACACTTGGAGCGGACGCATAAGATCGATGCTATCATTCTCGACAAAACGGGTACGGTCACGAAAGGCAAGCCGGAACTGACCGACGTGCGGCCTGCGATCGACGAAACGGAATTCCTCCGTTTGGTCGGCGCGGCCGAGCAGCCGTCGGAGCATCCGCTGGCGGAAGCGATCGTCGCCGGCATCAAGGAGCGCGGCATCGCGCTGCCGGCGGCGGAAGCGTTCGAGGCGATTCCCGGCTTCGGCATTCAGGCGACGGTCGAAGGCAAGCGGCTGCTCGTCGGGACGCGCCGGCTGATGGAAGCGAACGGGGTGGATGCAGCAATGGCGTACGCCGAGATGGCGGCGCTCGAGGAAGCGGGCAAAACGGCGATGCTCGCCGCGGTCGACGGCCGGTACGCGGGTATGGTCGCGGTGGCCGACACAATCAAGGAGACGTCGAAGGCGGCTGTCTCTCGGTTGAAAGAAATGGGTATACAAGTCATTATGATTACAGGCGACAACGAGCGGACGGCGAAGGCGATCGCCGCGCAGGTCGGCATCGATCATGTGCGGGCCGAGGTGCTGCCGGAGGGCAAAGCCCAGGAAGTCAAGAAGCTGCAGGCCGCGGGCCGGACGGTCGCGATGGTCGGCGACGGGATCAACGACGCGCCGGCGTTGGCGACGGCCGACATCGGCATGGCGATCGGCACGGGCACGGACGTCGCCATCGAAGCGGCGGACGTGACGCTCATGCGCGGCGATCTGGCGAGCATTCCGGACGCCATCTATATGAGCCGCAAGACGATGAGCAACATTAAGCAAAACTTGTTCTGGGCGCTCGGTTACAACACGCTCGGCATCCCGATCGCGGCCGTCGGACTTCTGGCGCCGTGGGTCGCCGGCGCGGCGATGGCGCTCAGCTCGGTATCGGTCGTATTGAACGCGCTGCGGCTGCAGCGCGTGAACGTGAAGCACTAACGAGACAATCGGATTCAGGGGGATGGAACGAGAATGAAGAAGAGATGGTTGCTTGCCGCCGCGCTGGCGGCGCTGGTGAGCCTGGCGGCGTGCGGCGGCGCGAACGGCGGGGAGCATGGAGCGGATCGCGGAGCGGCGTCGGGCGAACATGAACACGGAGCCGGCGAAGCGGCTTCGGATGCCGCGGAAGAGACCGGAGGGCACGGCGGTCACGGCGATCACGGCGGGGCCGAGGCGGCCCCGGCCGCCGATTTGCGGGCGTCGTTCGCCTTCGCCGAGGGCGCCGCGAAGGCGAACGAAGAAACCGAGCTGACGGTGCGCATTACGGATCCGCAGGGCAATGCGGTTAACGATTTCGAGGTGAACCACGAGAAGCTTCTTCATTTAATCATCGTCGATCACGACTTGTCCTTCTTCGCGCATGTGCATCCCGAGTTTCGAGGCGACGGCACGTTCGCAATCGACGCGACGTTCCCGGCCGGCGGCGAGTACAAAGTATTCGCGGACTTCGTGCCGTCGGGCGGATCGGCCATGACGCTCAGCGAATGGATGAAGGTCGAAGGCGCGG
Organism: Paenibacillus sp.; assembly: GCF_035645195.1. Taxonomy (NCBI): domain Bacteria; kingdom Bacillati; phylum Bacillota; class Bacilli; order Caryophanales; family Paenibacillaceae; genus Paenibacillus; species Paenibacillus sp. Next base: position 147,978 of record NZ_DASQNA010000022.1, read on the forward strand.
AAGGCGCCCACGCCGCGATCGAGCCCGACGCGGCGCTGACGAAGAAAGCGGCCGGAACATCGATCGAGCTGGCGCTCTCCGGGACGAAGGCGAACGAGGAAACGGAACTGACGTTCACGATTCGCGATGCGGCAACCGGCGCGGACATCGACGACCTGGAGCCGTATTTGGGCGCCGTCGGGCATGTCGTCATTTTGTCGGCCGACGCGGAGCAATACTTGCACGTGCATCCGCTGGACGAAACATCGACAGGGCCTGAGGCGCGGTTCGCGGCGACGTTCCCCGCGCCGGGGCTGTATAAGATATGGGGCCAATTCCAGCGCCAAGGCGAAGTCATCACCGTTCCGTTCACGATCGAAGTGTCCTGAGAGGGGGAGAAATCGTTGGCGGAGATGACGAAAATAGCGGCATCGCCTCCGATCGAGGTCGGAGGCAGCCTGTTTACGGCGGAGCAGCTGGCCGCCGTCGCCGCCGCCGCCGGGCCGGAAGGGCGCGTCGAAATGACGCCGTTCAAGCAGCTGTACGTCGAAATTCCCGCAGAACGCCGCGCCGAGGCGGAAGCGAAGCTGGCGGGAGCCGGGCTCGAGGTGTACCTCGCCGGGTTCGCGACGAAGAGTTTGATCGCCTGCAATTTTTGCAAAGGGGCCGAAGAGGCGGGACTGGAGACGGCGCGAGCCGTTAACCGGGCGATTGCGGGCATTCCGGCGCCGACCCCGCTCAGAATCGGGTACGCGGGCTGCGCGCTCGGCACGAGCGAGCCGCTGCTGAAGGATATCGGCATCGTGAAAATGAGGGATTCGTTCGATCTGTACGTGGGCGGCGATCCGAAAGGACTCAAAGCTTCGACGGCTCGCCTGCTCGTCTCCGGACTAAAGGAGGAAAGGCTGGTTCCGGCCGTGACGGCGCTGGTCGACTATTACAGAACGAATGCCAAAGGCAAAGAAAAATTCGGGAAATTCGTCGATCGCGTATCGTTAGATACGCTGAGGGAGCTTGTAGGTTAAGATTGGAAAGATCGCCAAGCGCCGACCGGAAACGGGCGGCGCTTTGTTTTATTTCGGAGGGGGTTGCGCATAGTAGTTTTAATATAACAGTAGACAGTACTTCAAATTTTGAGTAAAATAAAAAACTGCTGCAGTATATAATTCATACTAATCATATAGGAAATGAGGGAATAGAGTTGGAAAATAACCTGATTCAAGCGATCCAATCCAACTGGATCAGCTTATCGGTCTCCATCTTGGTCATCGCCTTCCTGTACGGACTCGCGCGCAAGCGCGTCTCGTTCGGGAAGCGGGTGCTTACGGCGCTCGGTCTCGGTTTGGCCGTCGGCATCGGGCTCAACACGTTCGATATCGACGCGACGAGCATCAAGACGATCGGGAGCATTTACGTCAATTTGATCAAAATGCTCGTCATGCCGCTCGTCACCGTACTGGTCATCACGAGCATCACTTCGATCTCGAGCCTCGGACATCTGCGGAAAATCGGCGTGAAGACGATTTCGCTGTTCCTCGCCACGACCGGCGTCGCCGCGCTGATCGGCTTGATCGTCGCGCTGGCGTTCAACCCGGGCGCAGGCATTCAGCAGGCGCTGCCGGAAGGCTTCGCGGCTCGCGACATTCCGACGTTCTCGCAGGTCATCTTGGACCTCGTGCCGGCAAACCCGATCAACGAAATGGCGACGGGCAAAGTCGTTCCAGTGCTCATCTTCTCGATTTTCCTCGCGATCGCGATCGTGCACATCAGCGCGAAATCGCCGGAGAAGGTCCAGCCGGTGAAGGCGTTCTTCGATTCGTTCGCGCAGGTCATGCATCAAGTGACGAAATACGTCATCCGCTTGACGCCGTACGGCGTGTTCGCGCTGATCGGCAACATGGCGGCCAGCTACGGGCTCGACACGCTGATGCCGCTCATCAAAGTCATCGCGGCGACGTATGTCGCGCTGCTGATCCACTTCGTGCTGACGTTCGGCGGGCTGGTCTCGTTCGTCGCGAAGGTAAATCCGATCAAATTCGTCCGCAAAGCGTACCCGACGATCGCCGTCGCCTTCACGACGCGGAGCAGCTATGCGACGCTGCCGGTCAACCTGCAGGTCATCACGAAACGGCTTCGCGTGTCTGACCGGATCGCCAGCTTCGTGGCGCCGCTCGGCGCGACGATGAATATGAACGGCTGCGGCGGCGTGTGGCCGGCGGTCGTGGCGGTATTCGCGGCCGGCGTGTTCAATGTGCAGCTGACGGTGTCCGACTACATTCTGATCGTGCTCGTCAGCATGATTTCGTCCATCGGCGTCGCGGGCGTGCCGGGTCCGGCTTCGATCTCGACGACGGTCGTCTTGACGGCGCTCGGCTTGCCGCTCGAAGCGATCGGTCTCGTGCTCGCCGTCGACGCGATCGTCGACATGGGCCGCACGGCCGTGAACGCGACGGGCACGACGGTCAGCGCGCTGATCGTCGCGAACTCGGAAGGCGAGTTCGACCGCGCGGCGTATCAGAACGACGAGGAAGATCCGCTCGAGCTGCAGACGGCGTAACGGTTTTGTGAGTAAGAGGATTTCCCCGAAGGGGGGAGTCCTCTTTTTTCATACGAGGCCGAGGCGGCGGACTATGCCATAGCGGACTATGCTATAATGGAGTCCATATAGGTAAGAGAACGAAATCGGACGGGGTGAGGCCATGAACTTCGCTGCTGCAGGGTACGCGTCGCTGCTGCCGGCGTACGCGGCAGCCTTCCTCGGCGGGTGGGCGTTCGCCGCCATGTCGCTGCCGCTGCCGTGGGTGCTCGGGCCGATGGCGGCCGTCATGCTGTGGAAGGCGTACCGCCCTCCCGCGCGCAAGACGCCCGCGCCCTTGAGGAACGGCGCATTAGTCGCGCTGGGCATCGTCTTCGGGCTGCAGTTCACCGGAGCGACGATCGTGCTGGTCGGCCCTTATTTGCTGCCTTATTTGGGCATCACCGCTGTGACAATCGTGTGCTGCGTCGGACTCGGCGTCTTGTTTTCGCGGTGGACGGCGACCGACCGCGTCTCCAGCGTCTTCGGCTTCATCCCGGGGGGACTGACGGAGATGGTCGTGACCGGAACGGCGGTCGGCGCGAAGCCGGGCACCGTCGTCTTCCTCCAAACGCTGCGCCTTCTATCGGTGCTGTCGGTCGTGCCGCTGCTCGTGACGCTGTGGTTCGCGCCGGAAGGAAGCGGTGCGGCGCTGGTCTCGCCTGCGGCGCCGTCCGCCGGGCCGAGCGCGGGCGCGGCCGGCTTCGCGTGGTACGCGCTGCCCGCGCTCGGCGGCTGGCTGCTGCGCCGCATCGTGCCCGCATCGTACGTGCTCGTCCCGATGCTGCTGACGGCGCTGCTGCACATCGCGGGCGCGGGGCTGCCCGCGATTCCGGCCGCCGCGCTCATCGCGGCGCAAGTCGTCGTCGGCGCCGGGCTCGGCGAATCGGTGTCGTTCCGGGACCTGCGGGCGGTGAGCGCCCAATGGTGGCGCGTCTTGCTGCTCGTCGCCGCGATGCTGGCGCTGTCGCTCTTGCTGGGGGCGGCGCTGCACGCGTGGACAGGGATGGGAATGCCGGCGGCGCTGCTCAGCGTCGCGCCCGGCGGGCTGATCGAAATGGCGCTGACCGCATCGTCGGTCGGCGCGGACGCGGCCGTCGTCACGTCGCTGCAAATGGTTCGGTTGTACACGATCATCGGCATCGTGCCGATCGCGCTGAAGCTGTGGTTCGGACGCGGGGCGCGCGCCGATCGGTTAGCGGAATGAGCGTTTGCAGTATAGTCGAATAGGAATGCTTATACAGCCGTCTCGGGGTTCGAGCTCGGCTGTTTTTGTTTCCGCAAATGAGCACAAATCGCCACCAGAAAGCGCTTTACAAATAATTAATGAGCATATATAATCAAGTTGTTCCATAAACAATCACAATCAGTCACGAAATGAGCATGAACGAGCATGAGGACGTCTAGATATATAGAGGCAGTGGATAAGGAGAGTGTGAAGCCCGTGCTGTACGAAGAAGAGCGCAAGCAGGAAATCGTCGACTATGTCCTGAAGCATGGCCGGGCCTCCGTCGCGCAGCTTGCCGAGCTGTTCCAGGTGTCCGAATCGACGGTGCGCCGCGATTTGAAAGACCTCGAAGACGCGAAGCGGCTTCGCCGCACGCACGGCGGGGCGGTTCCGATGCAGGACGACAACGCGGAGCCTCCGTTCCTCGAGAAGGAGGACCGCTTCCGCAGCCAGAAGGCGGCCATCGCGAAGCAAGCGGCGGAGTTGATCGAAGAGGGCGACCGCATCGTGCTCGATTCGGGCACGACGACGCATCACCTTGCCAAAGAGTTGAAGCGGTTTCGCCAGCTGACGGTGGTGACGAATTCGCTCGTCGTCGCGCAGGAGCTCGGCGGACATCCGACGATCGAGCTCATCCTGGTCGGCGGCACGCTGCGCCCGGAGACGCTGGCGATGGTCGGGCCGCTCGCGGAGCGCGCGTTCGAGCGCATCCATGCGCACAAGGCGTTCGTAGCGACGAACGGCATTCACCCCGAGGCGGGGCTGACGACGCCGAATTTGCTCGAGGCGGCCGTGAAAGAGCGCATGATTCGCTCGGCCAGCCGCGTCGTGCTGCTCGCGGACCACAGCAAGTACGGACGCGTATCCTTCGCGAAGGTCGCCGATTTGTCCTCCGTCGATCAGTGCATCATAGACGAAGGCGCGACGGCGGAATGCCTTCATCAGCTGGAGAAGGCCGGCATCGAAACGATCGTCGCCCGCGAAGGAGGAAGCAAGCATGACTAACGCAACGGGCATCGTGACGGTGACGCTCAATCCGGCCTTGGACAAAACGGTAACGGTCGAGCGCTTCGAGCTCGGCGCCTTGAATCGAATTCGCGACATGCGCACGGACGCGGGGGGCAAGGGCATCAACGTGGCGAAGGTGCTGAAGCGGTTCGGCGTCGACGCGGAAGCTTTGGGGCTCGCCGCCGGCATGCAGGGGCGGACGCTGACCGAGATGCTCCGCCGCGCCGGCATTCCGTACCGCTTCGTCGAAGCGGAAGAGGGCGAAACGCGGACGAATTTGAAAATCGTCGACGAAAGCACGAATCGCACGACCGAGCTGAACGAGCCGGGGTTCGAAGCGACGCCGGCGATGCTGGACGATTTCCTGCGACAGTTCGAGGCGAGCGCGGGCGAGGCCGCGATCGTCGTCATCGGCGGAAGCCTCCCTCCGGAAGCGCCGTCCGATTTCTATAGAAGCTTGATCGAGATCGCCAACGGCCGCGGCGCGAAGGTCATCCTGGACGCCGACGGCGAGGCGCTGCGCTCGGGCATCGAGGCGCAGCCGTACGCGCTGAAGCCGAACATTCACGAGCTGGAGCGGTTGTTCGGTGAGCGCTACGACACCGTGGAAAGCCTGCGCAAGGCGGCGGCGATGCTGCTGAGCGGATCGACGCGCTGCGTGCTCGTGTCGATGGGCGAGAAGGGTTCGCTGCTGCTGCACGAGGAGGATGCCTACTTGGCGAAGCCGTTCCCGATTACGCCCGCCAGCACGGTAGGGGCCGGCGATTCGATGGTCGCGGCCATGGCGTACGCCTTCCTCCGAGAGTTTACCGGCGAGGAGCTGGCGCGTTGGACGTCCGCCGCGGGAACGATCACGGCGTCGAAGCCCGGGACGGACGTGTGCACGTTGGAAGAAGTACGGGAGAGGCTGCCGGACGTCGGCATTACGAAATTATAACGGTAGAAAAAAGGGAGGATCACCCATGAAAAAGATACTTGCCGTAACCGCCTGTCCGACAGGGGTTGCGCATACGTACATGGCAGCGGAGTCGCTGATCAAAGCGGCGAAAGACAGCGGCACCTCGCTGAAGGTGGAAACGCGCGGCGCCGTCGGCGTCGAGAACGAGCTGACCGAGCAGGAGATCGCGGAAGCGCATGCGATCATCGTCGCCGCGGATACGGACGTCTTGGAAAGCCGGTTCGCCGGGAAGCCGATCGTTCGCGTCCCGGTCGCGCAAGCGATCAAAAATCCGCAAGGCTTGATCGAGGAAGCGTTAAATAAACAAGCGGCCTCGAGCGCAGACTATGTGCAGCAAGTGGAAAAGACGAAGGCCGAGCGCAGCTCGGCGCGCACGGGCGCTTACAAGCACTTGATGACGGGCGTGTCCGCGATGCTGCCGCTCGTCGTCGCCGGCGGATTGCTCATCGCGCTGTCATTCGTGTTCGGCATCGAGGCGTTCAAAGTGGAAGGCACCCTGGCCGCGGCTTTGATGAGCATCGGCGGCGGCGCGGCGTTCGCGCTGATGGTGCCGATATTGTCCGGCTTCATCGCGTTCTCGATCGCCGAAAAGCCGGGTCTCGCCCCGGGCCTGATCGGCGGCATGCTGGCGTCGCAGCTCGGCGCCGGATTCCTCGGCGGCATCATTTCCGGCTTCATCGCCGGTTACGCGGCGCTGCTGCTCAAGCGGCACATCAAGCTGCCTAGACATCTCGAAGGGTTGAAGCCGATTTTGCTCATCCCGCTGCTCGCCTCCGCGATTGTAGGCCTTCTTATGATTTATGTCATCGGCGAGCCGGTATCGGCGATCATGAACGGCCTCACGGCGTGGCTGACGACGCTCGGCTCCGCGAACGCGGTGCTGCTCGGCCTGCTGCTCGGCGCGATGATGGCGTTCGATATGGGCGGACCGGTCAACAAAGCGGCGTACACGTTCGCCGTCGGCTTGCTCGCCAGCGACGTGTACGGCCCGATGGCGGCCGTGATGGCCGCCGGCATGACGCCGCCCCTCGGCCTTTGGCTGGCGACGCTGCTCGCGCCGAAGAAATTTACGAACGAAGAGCGCGAAGCCGGCAAGGCCGCTTCCGTCCTCGGCATCTCGTTCATTACGGAAGGCGCGATTCCGTTCGCCGCGGGCGATCCGCTGCGCGTCATCCCCTCCTTGGTCGCCGGCTCCGCGGTGACGGGCGCTCTCTCGATGCTGTTCGGGGCGACGCTGCGGGCGCCGCACGGCGGGATCTTCGTTCTCCCGATCCCGAACGCGGTCGGCCAGCTGGGCATGTACGTCGTCGCGATTGCCGCGGGCATCGCGGTGACGGCGCTGATGCTCTCGATTTTGAAGAAGCCTGTGAAGGCGTAATATAGCTGCTCAAAGAACGACGCGAGAGGGGCGCGCAATCCCCTCTTTTCTTAATGAAGAGGAGAGAAAATTAATGAAAATTACGGAACTGTTGGATCGGAAAGCGATTTTCATCCCGCTGCAAACGACGGATAAAGCCGAGTGCCTGCAGCTGATGGCAGAAGGCCTCGCGGCCGCGGGCGCGGTCTCGAACCAAGACGAATACGTCGCGGCGCTGAAGCAGCGGGAGGCGACGGGCTCGACGGGCATCGGCTTCCAAGTCGCGATTCCGCACGGCAAATCGGCGGGCGTCGCGCGTCCGGCGATCGCGTTCGCGAAGCCGGCGCAGCCGCTCGATTGGGATTCGCTCGACGGGCAGCCGGTGAAGGCCGTCATCATGATCGCCGTTCCGGAAGGCGCCGGCAACGAGCATCTGCAAATTCTCATTTCGATTTCGCGCAAGCTGATCGACGAACAGTTCCGCAACGCGCTGCTTTCCGTCGATTCGGCGGACGAACTGATCGCCTTGCTGGAAACGATCTCTTAATAAGGACTTACGGAGGGACCTACGCATGTACGAAGTAAAAGCGACGATTCAAAACAAGGACGGATTCCACATTCGTCCCGCGCAGCTGTTTACGGAAAAGGCGCTCGCCTACCAAAGCACGATTCATTTGGCGACGGACGGCGCGGACGTGGACGGCAAGAGCATTCTCGGGCTCATGACGCTCGGACTGCGTCAAGGCTCGGTCGTAACGATCAAAGCGGAAGGACCGGACGAGCGCGAAGCGGCAGAGGCGCTCGCCGCGTTAATCGAAAGCGGGTTCGGGGAGGCGTAAGTCTCGATCCCGGGAGCGCATGGGGGGATACGGAGTGACAGAGAAACGGCTGCAAGGCTTGGGCGTATCCGAAGGCATTCGGATCGGGAAGGCGTTCGTATACGAACCGGCGGGAGCCGGCGCGGCGGAGGACGTCAAGGCCGACCGCCCGGACGAGGAGCTCGCGCGGCTCCAGGCGGCGAAGAGCCGCTGCGTCGAGGAGCTGAACGAGCTCGTCGAACGGACGAAGGAGAAGCTCGGCGAAGAGAAGGCGACCATTTTAAAAGGGCAAATCAGCTTCTTGAACGACCCCAGCTTTTACCCGCCGATGGAGGCGTTGATCAAAGGCGAAGGCTGGAGCGCGGAGACGGCGGTGCGGCGCGTCGTGAAACAGGTGGCGGCGCTGTTCGAAAGCATGGCGAACGAATATATGCGGGAGCGGGCGGCCGACATTCGCGACGTCGGCGGCCGGCTGCTGTCGCATCTCGCCGGCGGCGCGGCCGTCCGGCTGTCGGACATTCGCGAGGAAGTCATCATCATCGCCGAAGACTTGTCGCCGTCCGACACGGTGCAGCTCGATAAAAACTTAGTGCTCGGCTTCGCGACGAAGGTGGGCGGCAAGACGTCCCATACCGCGATTTTGGCCAACTCGCTCGGCATCGCGGCCGTGCTCGGCCTCGGCGAGCAGACGAAGGAGATCGCGCATGGCGACCTGCTCGTGCTCGACGGCGGCGCGGGCGTATGCATCGTGCGGCCGACGTCGGAGACGGTAGCGCGGTACGAGCGGTTGCTCGAGGAAGAGCGCGCCGGTCATACCGAGCTTGAGGCGTACGCGCATCGCGCCGCGGAGACGAAGGACGGACACGTCTTCGAGATCGCCGCGAACATCGGCCGTCCGGAGGAAGCGGAAGGGCTGCTCGCGCGCGGCGCGGAAGGCGTCGGATTGTTCCGCACGGAGTTCCTGTTCATGGACCGGAACGCCGCCCCGAGCGAGGAAGACCAATACGAAGCGTACAAGCGGGCGCTCGAAGCGATGGACGGGAGGCCGGTCGTCATTCGGACGCTCGATATCGGCGGAGATAAGCATTTGCCGTATTTCGACCTGCCCGAAGAGATGAATCCGTTCCTCGGCTACCGAGCCATTCGGCTCTGCTTGGATAACAAGGAGCTATTCGTCACGCAGCTTCGCGCGCTGCTGCGCGCCAGCGTGCACGGCGACTTGAAAATCATGTTCCCGATGATTTCCGGCATGGACGAGTGGCGCGCGGCGAAGCGCGTCTACGAAGACGTGCGGGCGCAGCTGATCGCCGAAGGCGCCGCCGTGGCGGATCGAATCGAGCTCGGCGTCATGATCGAAATTCCGTCGGCGGCGCTAATCGCGGACCGCCTGGCGAAGGAAGTCGACTTCTTCAGCATCGGCACGAACGACTTGGTGCAGTACACGGTCGCGGTCGACCGGATGAACGAGAAGGTGTCGTACCTCTACGATTACTTCCATCCGGCCGTGCTGACGCTGATCAAGCGCGTCATCGACGCGTCGCATGCGGAAGGCAAGTGGACCGGCATGTGCGGCAGCATGGCCGGCGACCCGCTGGCGGCTCCGCTGCTCGTCGGGCTCGGGCTGGACGAGTGGAGCATGTCGCCGACGGCGATTCCGAAAATCAAACGCGAAGTGTCGCGGCTTCGGCGGGATGACTGCGCGAAGCTGGCCGACGCGGCGCTCGATCTCGGGACGCCCGCGGACGTGCGGGAAGCGCTGCGGTCGTTCTTGGAGAATGTGTAAGGTAAGAATACGAATGGCCGATCGCCTGCGGGCGGTCGGCTTGCTTGCATTTTACGGCGCGTACGGCGGGAACGGTTCTACGCTCGGGTCGCGGACGATGCGCCCGGGCGCGAGCTTTACGTCGACGAAGCCGGCCATGGCGCGCAGCTGGCAGCGAATCGGGGCAGACCGGCCGATCAGGACGAAGTTTTGCAGGTCGGCGGAACCCGGCGACGGCAGCCGGAAGGCGCGCGTATACGGAAACTCCTGCTGCAGCGTCGTCAGCGCGGAGCGAATGCGCTCGTTCTGCTCGCCCCTTCCGATCAAATTCAACGCGATGCCGCCTCTAGGGTGCAGCTTCCTCCGGCACAGCCGGAAAAACTCGAGCGACGTCAAATGGCGCGGCGTGCCTTCGTCCGTGAACGCGTCCAGCACGATGTAGTCGTAGGCTTCGTCCGATTCCCCCGCGAGCGCCGCGCGGCCGTCGCCGACGACGACGTTGTCGAGCGCATAGCCGAAAAACCGTCGGCTGGCGTCCAGCACCGCTTCCTCGATTTCCGCGATTTTACACCGCTTGTCCTTCAGCGCTTGCCCCATCGTGCCGACGCCGTGGCCGATCACGAATACGGATTCGTAATCCGGATCGTTTTCTTCCATAAGGTGCATTATCGCTCTCGGGTACTCGAGCACGATGCGCGCCGGGTCGTTCAGATCGACCGCCCCCTGCACCGCGCCATCCGCGAACCGGAGCGCGCGGAAGGCGCCTTTTTCCCCGTACAGCTCGTTCGTTTCGTATACGGTCAGCGCGCCGCCGCCAACGGACCGGGTCCACAATTCGCGCATAGGCAGCGATAACCTCCTTTTTTTGCATTCATATGTTGAATTGATATATATAGGAGTGATATAGTGATGCTGTCGAAAGGGAGTGATCGCCGTGCAAAGCCAGGACGTCATCCTCGGCATGTTGATGAAAGCGAGCTTGTCCGGGTATGAAATCAAGCAGCATTTCGAAACGCTGTTTTCTCATTTTTACAATGCGAGCTTCGGCACCATTTATCCGACGCTCAACCGGATGGAGCGGGACGGGCTCTTAACGAAGCGGAGTCTCGCGCAGGTCGGGAAGCCGAATAAAAACATCTATACCATTACGGCGAAAGGAAGACAAGCGTTCTACCGCTACCTGGAGAGCGACATTCAGGAGACGGAAGTGAAGTCGGACTTCATGCTGCGGCTGTTTTTCGGCGAGTGGGCGGACCGGGACCGGACGATCCAGTGGCTTGAGGACGGCATCCGCAGACATGAGCGGACGCTTGCGAAGCTGTACGCCGACCGCGAGCAGTGGGCGGCGAAGCTGAGCCCGACGCAGCGGGTGTGTCTCAACATCGGCATCGCCAATACGGAGGGCGCGCTGCAGCAGCTGCGCGAGGGGCTCGCGGAGCTGCAGTCAGGCGCGGGGCGGCGGAGTTGAATATGCGAAGAAGGGCGGAGGTACGCCATGGAACCGTTTTTGCACAATCATCAATACAATAAAATCGTCCAGCAGGCGCAAATACTGCTGTCCGCGCTGCAGACGTCGTCGGACCGGCGGGTCGTCGAGGCGGCGCGATCGCGGGCGGTCGCCGTCGCGCTGGAGGCTTGTCCGGAGGCGTCGGAGGATAACCGGCGAACGGTGGAGCGCGTCGGCGAATTGCGCACCGCGGAGGATGTACAGGCGTATATCGCGGAGCTGCAGTTGTATACGCGCAAGTTCCCGCTGCTGTCGGAACAAGAGGCGAAGCGGCTGTTTCCGAAGACGAAGAAGCTGAAGCTGCCCGATCTCGCGCAGGCCGGCGGCAAGCCGCTGACGTATTTGAGCTGGGTCGACGGCGGATCGAACCGGATGTATCTCGTATACCGCCGGGACGCGGCGAGCGCATGGATCGGGGTGGAAGGGCGGTTCGAGGCGGTCGCGAAGAAAGGCGTCTGCGCCTTCTGCAACCGAAGCGGCGAGACGGCGCTGTTCACCGCCGTGACGAAGGCGCGCCTCGCTCACTTGCCCGATTATTATAAGGCGGTCGGGCAGTACATTTGTTTGGACGGCGCGGCGTGCAACGCGCGGATCGCGAGCGTGGAGACGCTGGAGCAGTTTTTGGAGACGATAGGGTCGTAACATGGGGAAAACCCCCGACATCCCGAGCGCGTTCGCCGGGGATGCGGGGGTTTTCGCGTAGGCTGGCTGCTTATTGCGTCCCAGCGGCTTTCACGCCGGCGACGATCGACGGGAGCGCTTCTTCCAAGGAAGCGGGCGGACGGCCGAGCAGCTTAGCGAAGTCGCCGCTGGAGACGTCGAGCGTGCCTTCCCGGATCGCGCTTTGAATCGCGACGAGGATCGGCACGACGAAGTCGGGCACGCCCGCGCCGGCCATGATCGTGCCGTACGTCGCATCGTCGACGTGCTGCACCGGCACCTCGCGGCCGAGCGCGCGGGACAGCGCCGCCGCGAAGTCTTCCGTCGTCGCCGGCGCGCCGGCGAGCTCGTAAATCGTGTTCTCGTGGCCTTCGCCCGCGAGCACCGCGGCCGCCGCGCGCGCGTAATCGTCGCGGCTCGCCCACCCGACGCGCCCGGCGCCGGCCGACGTGACGATCGGAGCGCCCGCCAGCGCGCCTTGAATCGAGCCGATTTCGTTCTCGATGTACCAGTTGTTGCGCAGGAACGAGTACGGAATGCCCGTCGCGCGGATCGCTTCTTCCGTCGCCTTGTGGACGGGAGCGAGGAACAGCGAGCTCGTATCCGCATGGGAGACGCTGGTGTAGGCGATAAATTTGACGCCGGCGCGCTTCGCCGCGTCGACCGCCGCTTGGTGCTGGCGGATGCGAGTGTCGTTGTCGCCTTGGGTCGATACGATCAAGATTTTATCGATGCCGGCGAAGGCGGCGTCGAGCGATGCCGGATCGTCGAAGTCGCCTTGGCGCACATCGACCCCGCGGTCGCGGAGCGCTTGCGCTTTCTCGGGCGAGCGCACGCTCGCGGCGATTCGCTCGGCAGGAACGGTTTCGAGCAAAGTTTCTACGACTTTCGCGCCCAGTTGCCCTGTAGCGCCGGTAACCAAAATTTTCATAAGAGAATTCCCTCCAGTGTTTCGATTTATATTGTTATAACCAATTTGGTTACAACTCATGTATAAAAACAGTCTCTCGACGAGACTGGATTTACCGCGTATTCGATTGCTCCTGCATCTCGGCAATCAGCTGCCGCAGGGTGACGCCCGCCAGCTTGCGCTCCATGGCGAGCTGCGCTTCGCGCATGTGGGACCGCAGCGCTCCTTCGATTCGCTGTCCGACGGGACAGAGCGGATTCGGCGCATCGTGGAAATTGAACAGTTCGCCGTCGTCCGTCGAGCCTACAGCCCGGTATACGTCCAGCAACGAGATGTCCTCCGGAGCTTTCGTCAAGGACGTGCCGCCGACGCCGGGACGGACGGTCACTAGACCGGCTTTCTTTAGCATGGCGATCATTTTGCGCACGATGACCGGATTCGTGTTGACGCTGCCGGCGATGAATTCTCCGGTGCATTGCGACGGAAACTGAGCGATCAAAGACAAAGCGTGCACGGCTATCGAAAATCGGCTGCTGATTTGCTTCATCTTTTCTCACCTCCGTTGTAACCATGATAGTTCTAACGAAGGCGAATGTCAAGCGCGCGGAAATGAAAGGCGAATGAACGCATCGAAAAAGGGGAAACTTCTTACCAAACGCCTGCAACGATTCTTCCGCATTCGCAGTCCATAATAACGAAGGAGGAATGCATCATGCTACGACTTTGTTCGGTCTTGTTGCTTGTTTTCCTGACGATGGCTTGCGGGAACGCCCCCGCGGCCGACCCGGCGCCGGAGACGACGCCTCCGGAAACGACGGCCCCGGATCCGGCCGCGCCCGACGCGGAGCAGCCGGCTGAGCAGCCGGCGGACGGCGGGGCGAATGCCGGCGCCGAAGGGGAAGAGACGATCACCGAAACGGTCCAGCTCGAAGGAACGGAGGAGTCTATCACGCTCGTCAAATATACGGACGAAGGGATCGGCTTCACGACGTACGTGCCCGAGGATATCGAACCGTCGTCCGCAAGCTCGGGCGAGGGCGACGCGTTCTTCGCGACGGCGAATTTCGGCGGCACGCGCGAGCCGAGAGCGGTGTTCTATCTGTTCGCTCCGGCGGAGGAGATGACGAAAGAGAAGTTCGTCGACTATTCCCATGAGCTGAAGCGCCAGGAGGGATTCGAGATCGCGCCGTACGCCGCGGACGCGCCTCGGCGGTTCGCCGGCAGCTTCGAAGAATACGGCATCCACAAAACCGGCGCGGACGGCACGATCGTCGGTTCGGTCGCGCTGATCGAGGCGAACGGGCGGATGGTGCAGATCACGATCCAGTACCCGGAAGATTACGAAGAAGGTTTCGTGCCCCGGGCGATGAAAATTTACGAGCATATGCATTGGAAGCAGTAGCAGGTGCTACTTCGAAGAGCATTGAAAAATGCAGAAGGTCTGTCGGAAACGACGGGCCTTTTGTTTTGTAATTTTCTTTATCAATTCACCGCGTTAACATGTTGGCAAATGCCTGAAATGGGTAAAGGCGCCGTGCTCCCGATCGAGAAAAAAACCAACCCCTGCATTGAGGGATTGGGGTTTTATTTGAGGCGGTCGTAAGTATCTTTATCGATTCCCAGTTGTTGTTTTAAAATTCTACGGAACAATCCCTTTCCAATTTCGCCCGAACCTTTGGAAACTCGTGTCCGTCTAACGTTACCGTTGGAATCAGTTTTTTCGTAGATGGTATCTCTTCCCTCGCGCAGCTTTTTCCAACCGTTACGTTTTAGCCAAGTCTCAAAATCGTCCCAGCTAGGCATTAACCGTGAAGCAAGCGAGAAACCGCTTTAACATCGTCCTCGAGCAAAACTCGGAGAACGTAGGGTGCATGACCACGGGTATTGGGCGCATTGGTATACCGAACATATTCATTAAAGTAATCCTGGGCATATTCAACGAGTTGCTGTGCCAGTTCAAGACGCAGCTCCTCAAGTGTAGCTCCGTCAGCGACAATGAAATCAATCTCCTTGATGCTGCCGGCATAACGACCATCTTCATCCTGCTCGTACTCAAAATTAAGCTCATAAGCAGACAGGAAAAAGCGCATATGGTCGCGAGATGCGGCAACAATTACGTCACGGTTCCGGCGGATAGCCTGCGGCTTCTCGCGAACGACGGTATCAATAAAACCGCCCATATTCGCGCGAACTTGTGTAGCCAATAGAGCCTCCATAATCATCCCTCCTCACCTCCTATCGTAGCACGCGAAAAACGTTATGTACATAGTGTACGTTGTGTACATTTTTATATGTTATCCATTCCCCTTCATCGTTGTGCTTAAACTAAACGAAAAAACTGAGCTCTCATCTTTTCGTGAAAATGGGGCAGTCTAGAAAAAATGGAACGGATACGATTCGCAGGGAAAAGGAGCTGACAGCCTTGATTTCGGAAGTACTGAAGAAAGCGGTCGCGCTCGGCTTGGGCGTGACGGCGATGAGCAAGGAGAAGGCGGAGCGCTTGGTGGAGGAGCTGGTGCGCAAAGGGGAGGTTCGCCCGAACGAGTCGCAAGAGCTGCTGACCCGGCTGCTGCAGCGCGGGGAAGAGGAGCGGAGCGAGCTAAAGAAGATCGTTCAAGAGCAGTTGCGGAACGTGCTCGCGGAGCTGCGCGTGGCGACGAAAGAGGATGTCGAGCGGCTGGACGCTCGGCTGACCGCCTTGGAAGGGGCGGGCGGCGCGCCGGCCGTCGCGGGGGCGGAATCGACCGAGCCGCAAACGGCGCCGCCGGCGGGGCCGTCGCCGGAATGACGATCGACGCCGCTGAAAGCTAAGAACCGAAAGGGTGCGCCCGCATGGCAATCGGCAGACAAATACGGCATATGAACCGTTACCGGGACATCGCGGCCGCGCTCATGCGCCACGGCTTCGGCTTTATCGTCGAGGAGACGGGCCTGTTCCAGGCGCTGGCGCTGCCGGCGCGCATGGTGCGCAGAGCGGCGCCGCCCGAACGCAAGTCGGTCGGCGAGCGGCTCCGGTACGTCATTCAGGAACTGGGACCGACGTTCGTCAAGCTCGGCCAAATCGCGAGCACCCGCTCGGACATGCTCCCGGACGATATCGTCTCGGAGCTGGCGTTGCTGCAGGACCGGGTCGAACCGTTCCCGTACGCGGAGGTGAAAGCGCTCATCGCGGCCGAACTCGGCCGGACTCCGGAGGAGCTGTTCGCCGAGTTCGAGGAGCGGCCGACGGCCGCCGCTTCGATCGGACAGGTGCACCTCGGGCGGCTGCATACCGGCGAGCGCGTCGCCGTGAAAATTCAGCGCCCCGGGGTATCGCCCGCGATCAAGACCGACCTGGAAATTTTGCGGAATTTGGCGGCGCTCGCGGAGGCGCGGTTCGAATGGGCGCAGCGGTACCAGCTGCAGGGGATGGTCGCCGAATTCGGCAAGGCGCTGCTGCAGGAGCTCGATTACACGATCGAGGGTCGCAATACGGAGCAAGTCGCGAAGCAGTTCCGCGGCGACAGCGGCGTGCGGATGCCCGCCATCTACTGGGTATACACGACGAAGCGGGTGCTCGTCATGGAATACCTCGACGGGGTCAAGGTCAATCAGCTCGACGAGCTGGAACGGATCGGCGCGGACCCGAAGCGGATCGCGAGGAAACTGCTCGAAGCGATGTTTCACCAAATGTTCGTGGAAGGGTTGTTTCACGCGGACCCGCATCCCGGCAATTTGCTGGCGATGCCCGACGGCGCGGTCGCCTTCATCGACTTCGGAATGGTCGGCCGGTTGTCTCCGGCCATGAAGACAAGCTTCGCGAGCCTCATCATCGCGCTCATGCGGCAAAGCACGGAAGGCGTTATGAAGGCTGTGCTGCGCATGGGGCTGCTGACGGAGGAGGCGAATTTGGACGAGCTGCGCCGAGATGTGGAGGAGCTGCGGGAGAAATATTACGGCGTGCCGTTCAGCGAAATGAGCCTCGGGGAGGCGGTCAACGATTTGCTCGATACGGCCCGCCGCCACCATATCCGAATCCCGACGGATTTCCTGCTGCTCGGCAAGGCGCTGCTCACGGTCGAAGGCGTCGCCGTCGCGCTCGATCCCGAAATCAGCATCGTGAGCCTCGCGGAGCCGTTCGGCCTGCGGCTGCTCAAGGAGCGGCTCCATCCGAAGCGGCTCGGCGCCGCCGTATGGCGCGACGTGTCCGAATACGGCGACATGCTGCTGCGGCTGCCGAAGCAGGCGAGCGAGCTGATGAGCGTCGCGAAGAGCGGGCGGGCGCGGCTCGAGATCAGCGTGCCGGAGCTGGACGCGTTCCTCCGGAAGCTGGATCGGATCAGCAACAAGCTGTCGTTCAGCATCGTCATGCTCGCCTTCAGCATCGTCATGACGGGGCTGATCATCGGTTCCTCGCTCAGCCGCCAGCCGAGCGTGCTGTGGAAGGTGCCCGCGATCGAGGTCGGCTTCGGCATCGCGATGCTGATGTTTTTGTGGCTGCTGTACGCGATTTTGAAATCGGGGCGGTTTTGAATGCGGAAGGTCCGGTCCGTCCGGCGCGGGGAGCGCCGGCTGCGGAGCCGGACCTTCGTTGTGTTAGGGCAGCTGCGTCGAACCCATCAGCCAGCGGTCGCATTCGCGCGCCGCTTCGCGGCCTTCGTGAATCGCCCACACGACGAGGCTCTGCCCGCGGCGCATGTCGCCCGCGGCGAAGACGCCTTCGACGTTGGTGGCATACTTGCCGTACGCCGCCTTGGCGTTGGACCGCTCGTCGCGTTCGACGCCGAGCTGGTCGAGCACGGTCGACTCCGGCCCGAGGAAGCCCATCGCGAGGAGGACGAGGTCGGCGGGGTACACCTTCTCGCTGCCCGGCACCTCGACCGGGACGAAGCGGCCGGCGTCGTCTTTTTGCCACTCGATCAGCACCGTGTGGAGCTCCTTCACGTTGCCGTGCTCGTCGCCGACGAACTTTTTCGTATTGATCAAATATTGCCGCGGGTCGCCGCCGTATTTCGCTGCGGCTTCCTCCTGGCCGTAATCCATCTTGTATACCTTCGGCCATTCCGGCCACGGGTTGTTCGCGGCGCGCGTCTCGGGCGGCTTCGGCATAATTTCGAACTGCGTCACGCTGCGGCAGCCGTGGCGCATCGACGTGCCGACGCAGTCCGTGCCCGTGTCGCCGCCGCCGATGACGACGACGTGCTTGCCGCTGGCGGAAATGAAGGCGCCGTCCTCGAGCTCGGAATCGAGCAAGCTTTTCGTATTGGCGTGGAGAAATTCCATCGCGAGATGGATGCCCTTCAACTCGCGGCCTTCGATGCGAAGATCCCGCGCCTTCGTCGCGCCGCCGCACAGGACGACGGCGTCGAACTCGCGGCGCAGCTCGTCCGCGGGCACGTCTTTGCCGATTTCGCAGTTCGTCACGAACGTGATGCCCTCGGCTTTCATCAGGTCGATGCGGCGCTCGATGTATTGTTTGTCGAGCTTCATGTTCGGGATGCCGTACATGAGCAGGCCGCCCGGGCGGTCGGCCCGCTCGTAGACGGTCACCGTATGGCCGGCTTGGTTCAGCTGCGCCGCGCAGGCGAGGCCGGACGGACCGGAGCCGACGACGGCGACCTTCTTGCCGGTGCGGACGGCCGGCGGCTTCGGCGTAATCCAGCCCTCGGCGAAGCCGCGCTCGACGATCGCCTTCTCGATCGATTTGATCGCGACCGGCGAGCCGTTCAGCCCGACGGTGCAGGAGCCCTCGCACGGAGCGGGACAGACCCGCCCCGTGAACTCCGGGAAGTTGTTCGTCAGGTGCAGCCGGTCCAGCGCCTCGCGCCAATGGCCCCGGTAGACGAGGTCGTTCCATTCCGGGATCAGGTTGTTGACCGGGCAGCCGGCGGCCATGCCGCTGATCAGCTTGCCCGTATGGCAGAACGGAATCCCGCAATCCATGCAGCGGGCGCCCTGCTCGCGCAGCTTCGCTTCCGGCATCGGCTCCGCGAATTCGCGGAAATGGGCGATGCGGAGCAGCGGCGCCTCTTCCGAAGCGGTCTCGCGGGTGTATTCCATAAATCCTGTCGGTTTGCCCATGTGCTCGACTCCTCCTCTCCGGCTAGTTCAGTTCCCGCTCACGCGGGCGACGTCGCGCATATTTTCCTCGAACGCGGCGAGAATCGCCTTCTCGTTCGACAGTCCGGCTTTCTTGCCCCGCTCGATCGCTTCGAACATCCGCTTGTAGTCTTTCGGAATGATTTTCACGAAATCGAGCACCGCTTCTTCCCAAGCATCGAGGATTCGGTGGCCGACGGCGCTGCCGGTGAATTTGACGTGGTTGCGGATCATCGTTTTGACCTCGTTCGCCTCGAACGCTTCCGTAATGTCCTCGAACAGCACCATCTCCGCGTTCACCCGGCCGCGGAGGTCGCCGCGCGGGTCGTACACGTACGCGATGCCGCCGGACATGCCCGCCGCGAAGTTGCGGCCGATGTCGCCGAGGACGACGACGCGCCCGCCGGTCATATATTCGCAGCCGTGATCGCCGACGCCCTCGACGACGGCGTGCACGCCGCTGTTGCGCACGCAGAATCGCTCTCCCGCCATGCCGCGGATGTACGCTTCGCCGCTCGTCGCGCCGTAGAACGCCACGTTGCCGATGATGATGTTCTCCTCCGGCACGAAGGCGGCTTTCTCCGGCGGGAAGACGATGATTTTGCCGCCGGACAGCCCTTTGCCGACGTAATCGTTCGCGTCGCCCTCAAGCGACAGCGTCATTCCTCTCGGCACGAACGCGCCGAAGCTTTGGCCGGCGGAGCCGTCGAAGTGGAGCCGGATCGTGTCGTGCGGCAGCCCTTCGGCGCCGTAGCGGCGCGTCACCTCGCTGCCGAGCATCGTGCCGACGACGCGGTTCGTGTTGCGGATCGGCAGCAGCGCGTGCACATGCTCCTTCCGCGTAAGCGCCGGCTCGCACATCTTGAGCAGATGCGTCCGGTCGAGCGCGCGGTCGAGGCCGTGATCCTGCGCGATGGAGCAGAACCGGCCGTAATCGTCCGGCACGTCCGGGCGGTGGAGGAGGGGGCTCAAATCGACGCCCTTCGCCTTCCAATGGGCGATCGCGCGGTTCGTCTCCAGCACGTCGGTGCGGCCGACCATTTCCTCGATCGTGCGGAAGCCGAGCTGCGCCATCCATTCGCGCGCATCCTCCGCGATGAATTTCATCAAGTTGACGACGTGCTCCGGATCGCCCGCGAACTTCGCCCGCAGCTCCGGATTTTGCGTCGCGACGCCGACGGGACACGTGTCGAGATGGCAGACGCGCATCATGACGCAGCCGATCGCGATGAGCGGCGTCGTGGCGAAGCCGAACTCCTCCGCGCCGAGCAGGGCGGCGACGACGACGTCGCGGCCGGTCATCAGCTTGCCGTCCGTCTCGACGGTGATGCGGCTGCGCAGATTGTTCAGCAGGAGCGTCTGATGCGTCTCCGCAAGACCGAGCTCCCACGGCAGGCCGGCGTGGCGGATGCTCGTTTGGGGCGAAGCGCCGGTGCCGCCTTCGTAGCCGCTGATGAGCACGACGTCGGCTTTCCCTTTGGCGACGCCGGCGGCGATCGTGCCGACGCCGATCTCGGAGACGAGCTTCACGCTGATGCGCGCCCGCGGGTTCGCGTTCTTCAGGTCATGAATCAGCTCCGCCAAATCTTCGATGGAGTAGATGTCGTGATGCGGCGGCGGCGAAATGAGGCCGACGCCCGGCGTCACGCCGCGCACCTCGGCGATCCACGGGTACACCTTGCCGCCCGGCAGCTGGCCGCCTTCGCCGGGCTTGGCGCCCTGCGCCATCTTGATTTGGATTTCGTCGGCGTTCACGAGGTAATGGCTCGTCACGCCGAATCGCCCGGAGGCGACCTGCTTGATGGCGCTGCGGCGAAGGTCGCCGTTCGCATCCGGGGAGAATCGGCTCGGATGCTCGCCGCCTTCGCCGGTATTGCTCTTGCCGCCGATGCGGTTCATCGCGATCGCGAGCGTTTCGTGCGCTTCCTGACTGATGGAGCCGTACGACATCGCTCCAGTCTTGAATCGGCGGAGGATCGACTCCGCCGGCTCGACCTCCTCGATCGGGATCGGCTGGCGGCCTTCGGTCTTGAACGACAGCAGGCCGCGCAGATGGAACTGCTTCTCCGCGTCGCGAGAGATGAACGAGGCGAATTGTTTATACAGCTTATAATTGCCGGTGCGAACGGCCGCTTGCAGCGCGTGGATCGTTTCCGGGCTGTACAGATGCTCCTCGCCGTCCCTGCGCCACTGCAAATCGCCGCCGGCGTCGAGCGTCCCCGCGCGCCGTCGCGGCGCGTACGCGCGTCCGTGCCGCTCCAGCGTCTCGCGGGCGATCTCCTCGAGGCCGATGCCTTCGATGCGGGACGCCGTCCACGTGAAATACCGGTCGACGACCGCCGAGTTCAGGCCGATCGCCTCGAAAATTTGCGCGCCGCGGTAGCTTTGGATCGTGGAAATGCCCATTTTGGCGAGCACCTTGACGACGCCTTTGGTCGCGGCCTTCACGTAATTCGCGATTCCCTTCTTCGCGTCGACGCCGGTCAGCTGTCCGGTTCGGATCATCGCCTCCAGCGTCTCGAACGCGAGGTACGGATTGATCGCTTCGGCGCCGTAGCCGAGCAGCACGGCGAAGTGGTGCACCTCCCGCGGCTCGCCGGATTCGACGAGCAGGCTGACCCGGGTGCGCGTCCCTTGGCGGATCAAATGATGATGCAGCCCGGCGACGGCGAGCAGGGCGGGGATCGGCGCCCATTCGGCGTCCGCGCCGCGGTCGGACAAAATGATCAGGTTCGCGCCCGAGGCGATCGCCCCGTCCGCGTCCGCGAACAGCTTCTCCATCGCCGGGGCGAGCGCGCTCTCGCCGTCCGCCGCGCGGAACAGCGTCGGCACGGTCGCGGACAGGAATCCTTCGCGGCGGATGTACCGCAGCTTCGCGAGCTCCGCGTTCGTCAGGAACGGCGTCGCGAGGCGGATGCGGCGGCAGCTTTCCGGCTCGGGGGCGATGAGATTCCGCTCGGGCCCGATCGTCGTCTCCTGCGCGGTGACGATCTCCTCGAAATTCGCGTCGATCGGCGGATTCGTCACCTGCGCGAACAGCTGCTTGAAATAGTTATAGAGCAGCTGCGGCCGATCGGAGAGCACCGCGAGCGGCGCGTCGTAGCCCATCGAGCCGACCGGGTCGATGCCGTGCTTCGCCATCGGCTCGAGAAACCTGCGCAGCGTCTCGAACGTGTAGCCGAACGCCTGCTGCCGCTGCAGCAGTTCGTCCGCGGCCGCCGCCTCCGTCGCGTCGGCTTCCGCCACCGCGGCGGCCGATTCGCGCGCCGCCTCCGCCGCCGGCGTCTCCGGCAGCTCCTCGAGCCGGGTCAGATGCGCGTCCAGCCATTCGCGGTACGGCTTTTCCCGCACGATCCGATCCTTGATTTCTTCGTCCGCGACGATGCGCCCGAGCTTCGTATCGACGAGCAGCATCCGGCCCGGCTGGAGACGCGCCTTGCGCACGATGCGCTCCGGCGGCAGCGGCAGCACGCCGACTTCGGAGGCGAGCACGATCAGATCGTCGGACGTCACGTAATAGCGTGAGGGGCGCAGTCCGTTCCGGTCGAGCACGGCGCCGATCAGCGAGCCGTCCGTGAACGCGATCGCCGCCGGTCCGTCCCAGGGCTCCATCAAGCAGCTGTGGTATTCGTAGAACGCGCGCTTCTCCGGGCTCATCGACTCGTGCTTCGACCACGGCTCCGGAATCATCATCATGGCCGCATGCGGCAGCGAACGTCCGGAAAGCATGAGGAACTCCAGCACGTTGTCGAAAATTTGCGAGTCAGACCCGTCCGTATCGACGATCGGAAGAATCTTGCGGATGTCGTCGCCGAACAGCTCGGAGGCGAGCAGCGCCTCGCGGGCGCGCATCCAGTTGATGTTGCCGCGGAGCGTGTTGATCTCGCCGTTGTGGATGAGGTACCGGTACGGGTGCGCGCGCTCCCAGCTCGGGAACGTGTTCGTGCTGAAGCGCGAGTGGACGAGCGCCAAAGCGCTTTCGAGCGAAGGGTCCCGCAGCTCCATGTAATATTCGTCCACCTGCTCCGGCGTCAGCATGCCTTTGTACACGATCGTCCGGCTGGACAGACTCGGGAAGTAAGCCGGCTGATCGCCCGCGGCATCCCGGAGCGCCCGTTCGGCGCGCTTGCGGATGACGAACAGCTTCCGTTCGAACGCAAGCTCGTCGCCGCCGGTCAGCTCGCTGCCGACGAACAGCTGCCGGACGAACGGCTCCGCGGCGAGCGCCATGTCGCCCAGCGAGCCGTTGTCGACCGGCACCGTCCGCCATCCGAGGAACGTCTGGCCTTCTTCGCGCACGATCGATTCCACGATGCGCTCGCACCGCTCGCGGAGCTGCTGATCCTTGGGCAGGAACGCCATGCCGACGCCGTAGCGCCCGGGCTCCGGCAGATCGATGCCGAGGCCGGCGCACGCTTTTCGGAAGAAGCCATGGGGGAGCTGCAGCAAAATGCCCGCGCCGTCGCCCGTGTTCGTCTCGCTGCCTTGGCCGCCGCGGTGATCGAGATTGACGAGCACTTCGAGCGCTTGCCGCACGATGTCGTGAGAGGGGGCGCCTTTGATGTTCGCGACGAAGCCGATGCCGCACGCGTCATGCTCGTAGCGGGGGTCGTAGAGACCTTGCTTGGGAGGGAAGCCTGGATCCTTCATCGATGCCAACCTTTCTATCCGGATTTTCGGTGGATGGATGCGGGTCGCGGCATGTTGTCTATGTAGATGTATATCGATAGGAGAGAGAAAATATGGCACACCGGCGGAAAAGGGAGCCCACCGATAGCCCCTTTTGCCGGTGAAGCGCTTACAGTGTGCGGATGCGGGAACGCGCTACGAGATCTGTAAAATATAGTCACGATTCTATCATTCGAATTTTGTTCGCGCAATATTGAATATTGTGAAAAGTTAGACGGTTTAGATATAAACGGAATTGAATTGCGCAGGCGAGGGGGAGCGCGGCGGCGGGCGCCGATTCGGCAGGCGGCGGGGGCATTGTTCGCGGGTGCAGGGAGGCGGTCGGGGCGGCGGATCGCGAGCTTTTTGCACTAATAGCGAGTTTAGCCTCGCTATTAGTGCGATTTCCTCGCTATTCGCGGGAGGAGATGATGCGGCAGCGGGGGAGTGCAGGAATTGTGCTATTTGCGGAGGGGACTGGAGGCGGTCGGGCAGCATGTTAAGGAGGGTGAGTGGCGGATGGCGGAATTTTTCGGCAGCGGCGCCGTTCCGTTGGGACGAGACCCCAAAAAATTTTTCCAGCGACCCCCTCAAATCGGACGAGCCTTACGAATGCTGTCGTAATTTTACGATTCGGACAAGGAAGCGGGGCGTTCTCGATGAGCTTGGACAACTGCAGCGGGTGCGGAAAATTGGTGCTGAAAAAGCCGGGACACTTATTTTGTCCGTCATGCATGGCGGCGCAGTCGGAAAGCCTGTGGAAAATCAAAGATTATATCCTGCGGCATCCTTTGGCGACGATTCTCGACATTCACCGGGACACGGGCGTATCGCTCAAGGCGATCCAAGATTTCATCAAAGATCAGCGCGTCCAATATCGGTAAGGCGGAAAACGAACAGCGCGAACGCGAATTTCGGCGGGCGGCGATGTTCGTTTTTCTTTTCGCGCGCTCTTTAACAAGTGTTCCAGCCGTTCCCGTGATATAATTGGAGCAATCAACAGGATGACTAACGAATTCTACAACAGCAAGGTGTGAGCTTCCATGGCGAATCATTCGGATCCGCAAGAATCGAAAATGCAAACAGCCCGATCGGCGGATAGCTTCCGGCTGACCGCGGCGCTCAATCGCCATCTGAGCTGGCTGTTCAGCGAGCCGGGCGGTGTCCGGCTCAACATATCCAAGATGACGTTCTCCGGTCTCGAGTTGGCGAATCCCGTTTTCGCGAAGTCGGTCATGCTCGAGGTCGCGTTCCACGACTGCCGCTTGCCGGGGGTATCGTTCGCGGACGCGACGATCACGTCGGGCAGCTTCGACGGGTCCTACCTGAGAGGCGGCAATTTTTCGCGGGCGTACCTCGTGAAATCGTCGTTCCGCGGCGTCGACGCCGAAGGCGCCGACTTCACGAAAGCCGACCTGCAGGGCGTCGACTTCCGCGGCGCCAACCTGAGGGGCGCGAAGCTCGCGGGCGCGGTGCTGTACAACGCCGATTTCCGGGATGCGGACCTTCGGGGCATCGACCCGACGGGCGTCCACTTCGGCGGCGCCAAGCTGGCCGGCGCGCTCCGGGACGACGCGCCGTAACGAAACAACGGACCTCCTCGCGCTCGCGGCGCGGGGAGGTCCGTTGTTCGTTGTTAAGCGTTCCGAGAGAGCTCGAGCGCCCGCCGAACGAAGCCGTCGGCTTCGAGCAGCAACGCTTGCGCCCGGGGCGCTTCGACGTCGGCGAGCAGCATGACGATGGCCGTCTTCACGTGGCGGCCCGCCGCTTCGAACGCCTTCGCGACCCGCTCGTCGTCCGCGCCGGTCGCCTGCGCGATGATGCGCTTCGCCCGGTGGACGAGCTTCTCGTTGGACGGGTTGAGGTCGACCATCAGATTGCCGTATACCTTGCCCGAGCGGACGAAGGCGGTCGTCGTGAGCAGATTCAAAATCATTTTCTGCGCGGTGCCCGCCTTCATGCGCGTCGAGCCTTGGATCGCCTCGGGACCGACGACCGCCTCGAGCATCAGATCGGCGCAATCGGCCATCGGCGTGCCCGGGTTGTTGCTCAGCCCGACGACGCGGGCGCCGATGTCCCGGGCGCGGCGCATCGCGCCGAGCACGTACGGCGTCCGGCCGCTGGCGGCGATGCCGACGACGACGTCGCCGGCGCGCACGCCGTGCGCGTCGATGTCGGCGGCGCCGGTCTCGGCGCTGTCCTCCGCGCCTTCGATCGGGTCGCGCACCGCCTGGAAGCCGCCGGCGATGATGCCCTGCACGAGCGAAGGGTCGGTGCCGTACGTCGGCGGGCATTCGGACGCGTCCAGAATGCCGATGCGGCCGCTCGTGCCGGCGCCGACGTAGAACAGCCGCCCGCCGGCGCGGAACGCGTCGACGATCCAATCGGCCGCGAGGGCGACGCTCGGGATGATCGCGCGGACGCTGTCGGCGACTTTGCGATCCTCGTCGTTGATGAGCAGCATGATGCTTTCCGAATCGAGCTCGTCGATGCGCGTCGTGCGTTCGTTCACCTGTTCGGTAATCAACCGGTTTAACAATTCATGGGACGAAGAAGACGAAGAAGACATTGTATTCATAATTGCGTTACCCCTCACATGGCTTGATGAATGCAGCGTCCGCGCGAGCAGCGCCGCGCCTTCGGCGGGCGTCCGGCCGGACGGCTCCGCCGCGAAGCGAAGCTCCGGATAACGGGCGGCGAGCGAGCGCCGGAACGCATCGCGGAACGTCTTCGACGACCGGAAAACGGAGCCGGCGAACGCCATCTCCTCCGCGGCGAAGCGCGGATGGCGGTCGAGCAGCGCGGCGGCGGTGGCGGCGAGCGCCGAAGCTTCGCCGCGCACGATCTCGGCCGCGACGGCGTCGCCCCGCTCGCACGCGTCGATCGCGATCCGGGCGAACGCGGCGATATCGGCCTTCGCGATGGAAGGGCCGTAAATATAGGCTTTAAGCTCGGTAATGTCCTTGAACGCGTACGAGCGCAAAATCGACGGCACGATGTCCGTCGAACCGACGGCGCCGTCGTAGGCGGCCATCGCCGCCTTCAGCGTCCGGACGCCGATGGCGTAGCCGCTGCCTTCGTCGCCGAGCAGATGGCCCCAGCCGCCGGCGCGGCGGCGCGTGCCGTCCGGCTCGACGCCGTACACGATCGAGCCGGTGCCGGAGACGGCGAGCAGCCCGTGCGCTCGCCCGAGCGCCGCCATCAGCGAAATTTCCGCTTCGGATAAGAACGATACGGGCGCATGAGAAGCGCCGATGCGCTGCAGGAAGCCGGCAACCGCCCCGCGGAACGGCGCCTCCTCGGCGTCGGAGGCGACGCCGGAGAGACCGAGGCAGATGCCTCCCACCCTCAACCCCCGTACGCCATCGGCGCCGGCGATCGTTTCCATTAAGGAGACAAGCTCGCGCACGGCGGCGCCTTCGCCGACCGCGTGCGGATTCGTCGAAGCGCCGGCCGCTCGGCAGAGCGTCCGCCCGTCTTCGCCGACCGCCGCCAGTTCGGTTTTCGTGCCGCCGCCGTCGACGCCGATGTAATACGCCATGCGACTTCCCCCTGCCAACGTTTGACTTGAGTATAAGGGATCGTGTCAGGTTTGTAAAATAAAATTTCATGATTAAAAATTTATGTTGAAATAATGTTTCACGACTCCTATAATGGGGTCAACCGAATCTTTCGGAAGCGGTATCAACACTGACGGGATATGTCAGCATTGACTTTCGAAAGGATGAAAATATTGAGGGGGGTGAAGAGTTTGAACGGCGGGTTGGTCCGGTTAAGAGAACTCATAGATCAAGTGAATCCATCCGAGCGGAAAGTGGCGGCGTACATTTTGGAACACCCACACGAGATGATCGAGCAGTCCGTCGCTCAGCTCGCGGCGAACAGCGGCGCCAGCCAAGCGGCGATCGTCAGGCTGTGCAAATCGCTCGGCGTGAAGAGCTACCAGGAACTGAAGCTGAAGGTGGCCGGCGACCTGCAGGAGCAGCGGCAGAGCGAGGCGGACACGGGCTACCGGGACATCCGGCCGAACGACTCGATCGAAGCGATCATTAGGAACGTATCGGACAACAACATCCAATCGATTCGCGACACCGTCAAAATTCTCGACGCCGCAGCGTTGGAGCGGGCGGTGGCCGCTCTAGACGGAGCGAAGCGCATCTTCTTCTTCGGCGTCGGCGCGTCGAATTTGATCGCGATGGACGCGCAGCAGAAGTTTCTGCGCATCAACAAGACGAGTCTGTCGTTCCCGGATCCGCACGTGCAGCTGACGTCGGCGGTGACGATGACGCCGGAGGACGCGGCGGTCGGCATTTCGTATTCGGGCGAAACGAGGGAAATCGTGCGCGCGCTTTCGATCGCGAAGGAGCACGGCAGCCGGACGATCAGCATTACGAAGTACGGCGACAACGCCGTCAGCCGGACGGCGGACATCCCGCTGTTCACCTCTTCGTCCGAGACGGAAATTCGCAGCGGCGCCATGGCGTCCCGGATTTCGCAGCTCAACGTCATCGATATTTTGTACATCGGCGTGGCCAGTCGGAATTACGAGAAGTCGGTGCAGTACCTCGAAGAAAGCCGCCGGGCGATTCGGCAAGGGTAGGCAAGCAGGGGAGAGAACGAGCATTCGGAGAGCCGGATGCGACTACACTTGGGAGGAATGAAACGATGAAGAAAATGATGTTCATGCTCATCGCGCTCATGACGGTCGTCACGACGGCCTGCAGCAGCGGCGGCGGCAACGCCGGCAACACCGGCAACGCCGGCACGGGCGGAGACGCGCCGTCGGAAGGCGCCGCTCCGGCGGAAACGGCCGCGCCGAAGGAAGATACGATCACGGTTTGGACGTATCCGGTGCACGCGACGTACGAGGACGATCTGAAGGAGCTCATCGCGGACTTCACGGCGGCGAACCCGCACATTAAGGTCGAGTACGAAATGCTCTCTTGGGCGGAAGGACCGAAAAAATTCGACGTGGCGCTCAACTCGGGCAACCCGCCGGATCTGTACTTCCACAGCGTCGACGGCCAGTACGTCGCTTCCGGTCTCGCGCTGCAGCTCGACGAATATCTGACGGACGAAATTAAGAACGACTACCTCCCGGGGACGCTGGAGCTCGGCCAAATCCAAGGCAAGCAATACGGTCTCCCGATTTACCAATACCAGTGGGCGTGGGGCGGCAACAAGCGCATCCTGGAAGAAGCAGGCATCGACTGGAAAAAGATTCAGCAGGAAGGCTGGACGTGGTCCGAGTTCCTCGAAGCGGCGAAGAAGCTCGGCAAGGATCTCCCGGACGGCGGGAAGCAGTACGCGCTCGTCACGGACGGCAACGGCGCGAACAACGATTTCATCGAGCTCTTGTCGCGCAACAACGGCATCCCGGACGTGCTCGACAAAGACGGCAACTTCCAATTTAACGACGAAAGAATCGTAGAAACGCTCCAATTCATCCAAACGATGCTGAACGAAGGCATCATGCCTCCGGAAACGGCGGCGCTCGACGCGAAGACGCGGACGGAGATGTTCTATGCGGGTCAAGCGGCTATCATTTCTAAGGCGATTCCTTATTACGACGTAATTATTCAAAACCGCAACAACGACATCGACGCCGGCAAAATTCAAGGCGAGAAAATCGACTTCGTGCTGCTGCCGGTGCCGCACAACGACGACGCCCAGCCGCAGACGGTCATGGGCGGCGAAGGCTACGTGGCGTTCCGTCAGAAGAACGACAAAGGCGCCGAGCACGCGAAGAACACGTTCCTCGTCATGGAGGCGCTCAGCGGCGCGAAAGCGGGCAACTCCGCGAACGAGCTGTGCCTGCCGTTCGTCCGCCAGTCGCAAGCCGAGCTGTTCGCGGGCAAAGGCAAAGCGAACCCGGATAACCTCGCCGCGGCCGACGCGATGGCGGCGAACCGCGCCGAAGTCGTGGTGCTGAGCCTGGACGATGCGACGGCGGCGAAGATGAAGCAGTTCAAGGAACAAGTGCTGAAACCGAATATGCAGGCGCTGTACGCCAGCGAGAAGTCTCCGGAGGATATCGCGGAGGAGTTCAAATCGAGAGGGCAGAGCCTCTTCGGGCAGTAATCGTTTCCGACGGGAAGCGTGTGCGATCCTGACACGGGTCCGCGCTTCCCTTTCTTGTCTGGCCTTAGCGTGCCGGCAAGCAGCAAGCCGAGGGGGAGTTCATCATGCAACAAGCGAAATGGACCCGGTTCATCCGGGACTACGGTTGGGCGTATTTGTTTATTTTGGCGCCGGTGCTGCTGTTCGTGACGTTTACGCTGTACCCGGTGTTATCCGCGTTTCTTATGAGCTTTCAGCAGTACAACATTATGAATTCGACGTGGATCGGTCTCGACAATTACGAGCGCATGATTTCCGATTCGATCTTCTGGAAATCGATGCGCAACACGGTCATTTTCACGGTCGCCACGGTGCCCGTCAACATCGTCATTACGTTCGTGCTCGCTTACTTCATCTATCGCATGCGGCAATCGGCCCAAACGTTCTTCAAAGCGGTGCTGTACTTGCCTACGGTCGCCTCGGGCGTGACGATTTCGATCGTCTGGCTCGCGATTTTCGACCCGACGCAGGGCGGGCTGCTCAACCAGCTGCTGGCTTGGTTCGGCTTCGACCCGGTCATCTGGCTCGGGAAATCGAAGACCGCGCTGTTCTCGCTCATTCTCATGAACTGGC
Organism: Paenibacillus sp.; assembly: GCF_035645195.1. Lineage (NCBI taxonomy): Bacteria > Bacillati > Bacillota > Bacilli > Caryophanales > Paenibacillaceae > Paenibacillus > Paenibacillus sp. The sequence continues at coordinate 178,179 of NZ_DASQNA010000022.1, forward strand.
TCGGCTCCCACGGAGCGGGCATCATCCTGTACCTGGCCGCGATGGGCGGCATTCCGAAGTCGCTGTACGAAGCGGCCGACATCGACCACGCGAGCGGGTGGACCCAGTTTACGAAAATTACGTGGCCGCTGCTGAAGCCGACCACCTTATATTTGCTCGTTACGGGCGTCATCACGTCGTTCCAGGTGTTTATCGCTGTCTATTTGATGACGCAGGGCGGCCCGAACTTCGCTACGTCGACGATCGCGTACTTGATCTACGATACCGCGTTCAAGTTTTATGATTTCGGTCTCGCTTCCGCGCAGTCGTTCGTGCTCGCCGGGCTGATCATTATCGTATCGGTCATCCAGTTCAAAGCGTTCTCGAGCGATATCGAGTATTAAGGAGGGGACACGATGCAATCGTATTCGCGATCGAAGATGTTGTTGCTTGCCTTGGCTGTCGTGACCCTCGGCTTCTGGGTGGTCATTACGGTCGTTCCGCTGTATTGGATGTTGATCGGTTCGTTCCAGGACAGCTCTATGTCCGCGACGTTCAGGCCGCAAATGTGGCCGGCCCAATGGTCCGTCGCTCCGTACGAACGCTTTTTCGATAAAACGCAGGCGTGGCGCTGGCTGTTCAACTCGTTCCTCGTCTCCAGCATCTTGACCGTGTCGAACGTGCTGCTCGCTTCGCTGGCCGGCTACGCGTTCGCGAAGCTGAAGTTTCCCGGACGGAACGGCATCTTCTGGATGCTGCTCATGACGATGATGATTCCGGCGCAGGTGACGCTCATTCCGCTGTACATTCTCGTCATCAACGTGTTCGACCTCGGCAACACGTATCTGGCGATCGTGCTGCCGACGCTCGTCAGCGTCGGGAACATCTTCTTGATGAAGCAATACATGTCCACCCTGCCTTCGTCGCTTATCGCCGCGGCGCGCATCGACGCCTGCAGCGAATTCGGCATCTTCTGGCGCGTCATCCTGCCGATGGCGAAGCCGGGGCTCGCGGTGCTCGCCATCTTCACGTTCGTCGCGTCGTGGAACGATTTCTTCTGGCCGCTGCTCGTGACGAACTCGGACAGCATGCGCACGATCCAGATCGGCCTCGCGTCGTTCGTATTCTCGGAATCGACCGACTTCGGCGCCATCATGGCGGGGGCGACGATCGGCGCGCTGCCGATGATCATTTTGTTTTTCTCGCTGCAAAAGTACTTCCTGCAAGGCATTACGATCGGTGCGGTGAAAGGATAGGGGGACGGGGAAATGGCACGCGTAGAATTCAGAAACGTACGCAAAGAGTATACGGACGAGAAGAAAGGGACGTTCACGGCGGTCGCCGGTTCCGACTTCGTCATTCAAGATAAAGAGTTCGTCGTATTCGTCGGCCCGTCGGGCTGCGGCAAAACGACGTCGCTGCGCATGATCGCGGGCCTCGAGCGCCAAACGAGCGGAGACATTCTGATCGGGGACCGCGTCGTGAACGATCTGCACCCGAAGGATCGCGACATCGCGATGGTGTTCCAGGATTACGCGCTGTACCCGCATATGACGATTCGCGAAAACTTGTCGTTCGGGCTGCGCAATTTGAAGCGGCCGAAGGCGGAGATCGAGGCGAAGGTGAACAATGCCGCGTCGATCCTCGGGCTCGAACCGCTGCTCGAGCGCAAACCGCGCGAGCTGTCCGGCGGGCAGCGGCAGCGCGTCGCCGTCGGCCGCGCCATCGTGCGCGACCCGCAGGTGTTCCTGTTCGACGAGCCGCTGTCGAACTTAGACGCGAAGCTGCGCGTGCAGATGCGCGTCGAGCTGTCCGAGCTGCACAAGCGGCTCGGCGCGACGATCGTGTACGTCACGCACGACCAAGTGGAGGCGATGACGCTCGGCGAGCGGATCGTCGTCATGAACCAAGGCGTCATCCAGCAGATCGCGTCGCCGACGGAGCTGTACGCGAAGCCGGCGAACTTGTTCGTGGCCGGATTCATCGGGTCGCCGGCGATGAATTTCGTCGACGCGCAGGTGGAGAACGGCCGGATCGTCATCGAAGGCGCGGCATTCGACTTGCCGAATCGGGCCGCCGAAGCGCTCTCGAAGTATCGCGGCAAGCGGATCGTTCTCGGCATTCGCCCGGAGCATATTTACGGGGACGACTTTACGCTGCACGTGCCGAAGGATTATACGCTGACGCGGCAGGTGTCGCTCGTCGAGCATCTCGGCTCCGAAAACTTGGCGTACTTCAAGATTGGCGCGCGCACGGTGACGGCGAAGCTGCATCCGGAGACGCATATTTTCCAAGGCCAGACGAAAACGTTCGTCATCGACATGAGCAAAGCGCATTATTTCGATCCGGAGACGGAGGCGCGCATCGAGGCGTAACCGCCGGGCGCGCGGCTTGCCGCGATTCGCGGCCGGAAGGGCCAAATGGCTTTAGGAGGAGGATGGACATGAGCAAACGGGGAGGGCTCGGCGAGGTGTTGGTGCGGACCGGCCGGGATTTGTACCACGAGATCGTCCGGGTGGCGGGCTACAGCCTGCTCAGCTCGGCGGTGCTGCTGCCGCTCTTATTCTTCGTACCGACGACGATCGCGCTGGCGCTGCTGCCGGCGCTGTACGCGCCGCTCGTGTACGGCGTCATCGCCGCGTTCCACCGCCGGGCGGAAGGGAAGCCGTGGGGCGTGAGGACGGTGCTCGCCGAGGCGGCGCGCGGCTTCGGGCCCGCGGCCGTGTTCGGGCTGCTGCTGGCGGCGCTCGCCGGCATTCTCGTCTCGTCGTGGTGGTATTACGGCGGACAGGACGGCGTGCTGCCGCTGACGCTCGCCGTGTTTCAGACGTATTTCGTCGCGATGGCGCTCGTCAGCCAGTTTTACACGCTGCCGTTAGTCATTAGCGGCCGCTGCGGGGTGTTCCGGGCGATGGGCGAGAGCGCGAAGCTGTTTTTCCGGCATCCGGGGTATACGGTCGGCGCGTTCCTGCAGTTCGTCGTCGTGACGATCGCGCTGCTGGCGACGCTCGTCGGCTTCGGCGTGTTGTGGGCGGGGACGATCGGCTTGTTCCTGCAGAAAGCGGCGGCGAACGTGCTGGAGCCGGAGGACGAAGGCGCGGCGCAGGAGGAGACGACATGCCTAGGGTCGTAACGGGTCTTGCGCGGCTGGCGCGGGACGGGGATCGTCGGTTGGCCGGGAAGCGCGTGGGGCTCATTACGAACCCGACGGGCGTAACAGCCGAGCTCCGCACGGCGGTCGACGTCTGCCGCGAGCTGCCGGGCGTCCGGCTGACCGCGCTGTTCGCGTGCGAGCATGGCCTCAACGGCGAACGGCAGGCGGGCGTTCGGTTCGAGGACGGCGTACATCCGGCGCTGGGCATTCCGGTTTACAGCTTGTACGGGCCGCGCAAAGCGCCGGACGCCGCGACGCTCGCGGACGTCGATGCGGTGCTGTTCGACATGCAAGATTTGGGACTGCGGTTTTATACGTACGGCTCTACCTTGGTGTACGTCATGAGAGCGTGCGCGGAGCATGGCGTTCCGCTGTTCGTGCTCGACCGGCCGAACCCGCTCGGCGGGCTGCGGGTCGAGGGCGGGCTGCTTCGGCCCGGGTTCGAATCGATGGTCGGCGCGTGGCCGATGCCGGTGAAGACGGGCATGACGATCGGGGAGACGGCGCTGATGGCGAACGACGCGCTCGGGATCGGCTGCGACGTCCGCGTCGTGCCGATGGAGGGCTGGCCGCGCGCGATGGAGTTTCCGGAGACGGGACTCCCGTGGATGCTGCCTTCCCCGAATATTCCGACGATCGAAACGGCCCGCGCGTACGCGGGCACTTGTTTTTTCGAGGGCACGAACGTCTCGGAGGGGCGCGGAACGACGCGTCCGTTCGAATGGATCGGCGCGCCGTGGTTCGACGGACGGAAGGTCGCTGACGCGATGAACGCGCTGCGGCTGCCGGGCGTCCGGTTCCACCCGGTCTATGCGACGCCGACGTTCTCGAAGCATGCGGGCGAGCTGTGCGGGGGCGTTCGGCTGTTCGTGACGGAGCCGGCGGCGTACGAGGCGGTGCGCACCGGATTGACGCTTCTCCACACGGTCGCGCGGCTTCATCCGGACGCGTTCGCGTGGCTGCCGCCGTTCCGGGACGGGATGCGGCCGTTCATCGACCTGCTCGCGGGCGGGGAGGACGTTCGGCTGTCCGTCGCGGAGGAAGCAGGGCTGCATCGCGTGCTGGAAGCGTGGGCGCGGGACGCGGACATATGGACGGAGCGGCGGAAGCCGTTTTTATTGTATTGAGGGATCGGATTCGGGCGTTAGAGGAGTTGGGGGATATGAAACGAGTCAACGCGGAGACGCTGCTGTCGGGCATGACGCTGCGGGATAAGATCGGGCAGCTGCTGCTCGTCGGCTTCCACGGGACGGACGTGACCGACGAGCTGCGCTCGCTCATCGCCGAGGCGCGGGTCGGCGGCGTCATTTTGTTCGCGCGCAACGTCGAGTCGCCTGCACAGGTGGCGCGGCTGACGGCGTCGCTGCAGCGCATCGCCGAAGAAGCGGGCTTGCCGCCGCTGTGGATCTCGATCGATCAAGAAGGGGGCATGGTGGCGCGGTTGACGGAAGGCGTCGCCCTCATGCCCGGAGGAATGGCGCTCGGCGCGACGGGCGATCCGTCGTGCGCGTACGAGGCGGCGTACGTCTCCGGGAAGGAGCTGCGCGCGCTCGGCATCAACATGAACTACGCGCCGGTGCTCGATGTGAACAACAACGCGGCGAATCCGGTCATCGGCGTGCGCTCGTACGGCGAAGATCCGGAGCGCGTCGCGGCGTTCGGCGTCCAGGCGATCCGCGGGTACGCGGACGCGGGCGTCGCGGCGACGGCGAAGCATTTCCCCGGGCACGGGGACACGAGCGTCGATTCGCACCTCGCCTTGCCCGTCGTCGGCCACGACCGGGAGCGGCTCGAGCGCGTCGAGCTCGCGCCGTTCCGGCGGGCGATCGAGGAAGGCGTCGACTTGATCATGACCGCGCATATCCACTTCCCCGCGATCGAGCCGAACGGCCTGCCGGCGACGCTGTCGCCCGCGGCGCTGACGGGCCTCCTGCGCGAGGAGCTTGGCTATGAGGGCGTCATCACGACCGATTGCATGGAAATGAAGGCGATCGCCGACACGTACGGCACCGTGGAAGCGTCGGTGCTCGCCGTCGCGGCGGGGGCGGATCAAGTGCTGATCAGCCATACGGAGTCGCTGCAGCGCGGGGCGCTTGCGGCGATCGAGGCGGCGGTCGCGAGCGGCCGGCTCCGCGCGGAGGCGATCGAGGCGTCGGCGCTGCGCTCGCTCCGGCTGAAGCTGGCGCGGGGGCTGTGGGCGCCGGCGGCGGCGCCGCTCGCGGACGTCGGCTGCGCGGCGCACCTGGACAGCGCGCGCCGCATCAGCGAGCGGAGCGTCACGCTCGTGCGCTGCGCGCGCGAGGCGCTGCCGCTTCGGCGCGGGCCGACGCTCGCCGTCACCGTCGCCGGCGGCGCGCTCACGATCGCCGACGAGTCGGTGCAGCCGTCCGTCACCCTCGGCTCGGCGCTACGCGCGCTCGGGCTCGAGGACTGCCGCGACGTCGTCGTCGAGACGTCGCCGTCCGACGAGAGCATCGCGCGGGCGGTCGCGGCGGCGCGCGAGGGCGGCTGGTCGCAGCTCGTCGTCGGCGTCTATAATGCCGCGTTCCATCCGGCGCAGGCGCGGCTCGTGCGCGGGCTGCGGGAGGCGGCGGCTTCGGCGGCCGTTCCGCTCGTCGTCGTCGCGCTGCGCAACCCGTACGACCTGGCGCTGTTCCCGGACGCCGACGCGCTCGTCGCGGCGTACGAGAACCGCCCGCTGTCGCTCGCGAGCGCCGCGAAGGCGCTGCTCGGCCTGACGCCGTTCCGCGGCGCGCTGCCGGCGGCGATCAGCGAAGCGTACCCGGCCGGCTGGAGGTGGGGCGGCGCATGATCGAAGCATATGTTGCGAAGCGCTCCCGCCTCGTCGTCGGCCTCATGTCCGGCACGTCGCTCGACGGCATCGACGCGGCGATCGTGCGCATCGAGGGCAGCGGCGCCGCCACGAAGGCGGAGCTCGTCGGCTTCTCGAGCCGGCCGTACGACGCCGCGCTGCGGGAGCGGCTGAAGGAGCTGTGCTCCGTCGAGCGGTCCGACGTCGCTGCGCTGTGCGGGATGAATTTTTACCTCGCCGAGACGTTCGCGGACGCCGCGCTGGCCGCGGTCGCCGAGGCGGGACTCGCGATGGCGGACATCGACCTCGTCGCGTCGCACGGGCAGACGGTGTGGCACATCCCGGCGGCGGCGCCGGATGACCCGTTCGTCCCGCGCTCGACGCTGCAGATCGGCGACCTGTCCGTGCTCGCGAAGCGGACCGGCGCGCTCGTCGTCGGCGATTTCCGCCCGGCGGACATGGCCGTCGGCGGGCAGGGCGCGCCGCTGACGCCGTACGGCGATTATTTGCTGTTCCGCAGCGAGACGGAGGGCCGGCTCGTGCAGAACGTCGGCGGCATCGGCAACTGCGCCGCCATCCCGGCGAACGCGCGGCCGGAGGACGTGTTCGCGTTCGACACCGGCCCCGGCAACATGGTCATCGACCAGACCGTCGTGAGTCTGACCGGCGGGGCGCGGACGTATGACGACGGCGGCGCTTGGGCGGCCGAGGGCCGCGCCGACGACGCGCTCGTCGACGAACTGCTGCGGCATCCGTACTTCGAGCTGCCGCCGCCGAAAACGACCGGCCGCGAGCTGTTCGGCAAGGCGTATACCGAGGCGTTCCTCGCCCGGGCGCGGGAGCGCGGCCTCGCGGACGCCGACATCGTCGCCACGGCGACGGCGTTCACGGCGCGCTCGATCGCGCACGCGTACCGCCGCGACGTGTTCCCGCGCTGCGCCGTCGGCGAAGTGATCGTGACGGGCGGCGGGGCGCACAACCGGACGCTGCTGCGCATGCTATCGGAGCTGCTGCCGGCGCAGCGCGTCACGAATTCGCAGGCGCTCGGCTTCAACGACGACGCGAAGGAGGCGCTCATCTTCGCCGTCCTCGGCAACGACTTCATGCACGCGGTCGCCAACAATTTGCCGTCGGCGACGGGCGCCGCCCGGCCGACCGTCATGGGCAAGCTGGCGCTGCCTTGGTGAGCGCGAATTGACCGGGACAAAATGTATCGTTCATAATAGCGGTACATCATGCGAGAAGGGGAGAGCCGATGGAAATCAACATCCTGCAGCTCATTGAAGGGGCGAAACAAGCCCGAGGCCTCGCGGTCATCATCGACGTGTTCCGGGCGTTCTCTACGGCTTGCTACGTGACGGAGCGGGGCGCGGCGGCGATCGTGCCGGTCGGCGACATCGAGATCGCTTACCGGCTCAAGCGCGAACATCCGTCATACATTCTGATGGGGGAGCGCGGCGGCATCGTGCAGCCGGGGTTCGATCTCGGCAATTCGCCGACGCACGCGGAGCGGTTCGACTTCGCCGGCCGCACCGTCGTCCATACGACGAGCGCGGGCACGCAGGGCATCGCGAACGCGGGGCTCGCCGACGAAGTGATTACCGGCAGCTTCGTCAACGCGGGCGCGATCGCGGAATATATTCGCCGCCGCAATCCCGAGCGCGTGTCGCTCGTGTGCATGGGGCTCGGCGGGACGAAGACGGCGGACGAGGATACGCTGTGCGCCGAATATTTGAAGAACGCGCTGGAAGGCAAGCCGAACGATTTCGAGCGCATCGTGCGGTATTTGCGCGACGAGAGCCGCACCGGCAGCTTTATGGATCTGCAGGGAGAAGCGTCCGAGGCGTCCGCGCCGAAAACCGATTTCGAACGATGCCTCGCGCTCGACCGGTTCGGCTTCGTGCTGAAGGTCGAGCCGTTCGGGGACGATTTGAAGCAGTTGAAGAAAATCGCGGTGTTCGAGTAAGCGAAGCGCGCATGCGCGCGCGGAGAGCCCTTGCCAAGCCGGCAGGGGCTGTTTGCGTTGGAGTGAATAGGGAATCCGTGAATCGGTGAATCGGTGAATCCGTTCGTCAATCCCCTTTTAACAATCCGAGCTCTTTCGCCTGCTCCTCCGTCAGCACGAATTCCTCGTTCGGCCACAGCTCGTCCTCGTCGTCGCGGCCGAACCACGGCTTCATGCGGCTCCACAGCCCTTTTTCCATCGCTTCTTGCAGCGTAAGGATCACTTTCATCAGACGGTCCTCCAGGTAGGGGTTTGCGCGCATTTGTGTACAAGTCGGGTGTTTATCCACAAGGTTATGAACAATTTTCACATCCGGGACTTTAGTCGTTGTGGGTAATGGTAAAAAAATCGTCTACATATCCACAGGTTTGTTCATCAACAGGAAAGAACGGCACGAATGCACGGCACATCAGCAGTTTCGAAGAGTAATGTCTATTCTATCCACAGAGTTAGTCACAAATTCCACAATTCGGCTGCGAATGCCTGTCCTTGGCGAGCGCCGGACGTTGTGGACATATCCACAGTTTCGATTATCCACAGCTTTGCGCGGATTGAGCGGTTGTCCGACCGAAGCCGTAGACGAGGCATCCTTCGCCGCATTATAGTAGGGGGAAAGACGGACGTGCGGGAGGCAACGGTATGACCGAGGTAGGGGAACACGCGAAAGGGATCGCCATCGCGCTCGTCGGCCCTGTGGAAATCGTGGAACGGATGATGCGAGTGATCCGGTCGTTTCCGTCGTTCCGGCCGGTGCCGGTCGCCTTCGAGCGGCGGGAGGAAGCGGCGGAGCGGATCGCATCGGTGCGGGACGAGGTGGAGGTCGTTTTGGCGGCCGGTTTGGAGCCGGTGCGCAAGGGGCAGCTGCTGCCCACGTCTTCAAGCGTCCCGATCCATTACTTGCCCCCGACGGGCGCGGGGGTATACCGCGCGCTGCTGCGGGTGCAGCGGTATTACGGATTGGAGGGCGGGTTTTCCGTGGACGGCTTGTCCAGAACGGTCGTCGAACGGACGCTCCGCGAGCTGGAGCTGGGGCTCGGGTCCGGCGCCGTCTTCGTCGAGGAGTTCCGAGGCTCCGCGTACGCGTCGACGGAGGAGCTGGCGGCGTTCCATGCGGAATCGCACCGGGCGGGACGGACGGCGGTGGCGCTTACGGGCTCGAAGGCCGTCGCGGAGCGCCTGACGGCGCTCGGCGTGCCGAACGAGTGGGTCGTGCCGCTCGATCAAGATATTACGGTGGCGCTCGAACGCGCGCTGCTGTCCACCGAAACGCGGCGGAGCAAGGAGTCGCAAATCGTCGTCGGACTCATTAACGTGGACGACTTCGGCAAGCTCGTCCGCCAGCGGTCGTCCGAGCACGACGTGCAGCGGCTGAAGCTGGACATCCACCGGACGCTGCTCGATTACGTCGAGTCGCTGAACGGCTATTTGACGCATCTCGGAGGGGACGAGTATTTGTTCTTCACGACACGGGGCGTGTTCGAGCGCGAAACGCTCGGCTACAAGTCCGTGCCGCTCGCCCGGGACGCGTACCGCGCGCTGGGGCTGTCGCTCAGCATCGGCATCGGCTTCGGGCAGTCCGCGAACGAAGCCGGCACGCACGCGCGCCTGGCGCTCGGCCATGCGAAGCAGGCCGGCGGCAACGCCTGCTTCATCGTCCGCGAGGACCGGGCCTTGATCGGTCCGCTCGAGATGGCCGATCCGGTCGAGTACGATTTGTCGCTGACCGATCCCGCCCTGCTCGAGCGGGCGGAGCAGGCCGGCATGACGCGGCCGTACGTGGCGAAGCTGATGGCCGCCGCGGCGCGCCAAGGGCGGCTGGAGTTCAACGTGCAGGAGCTGGCGCAGCTGCTCGGCATTACGGTGCGGAGCACGCATCGGCTGCTGCTCGAGTGGATCGACGCCGGCTTGATCGAGGTGACCGGCATGGAGAAGGTAGGCCGCGGCCGGCCGCGGCAGCGGTTCCGGCTCGCGTTCCTCGCGGACCGGGCCAAGCAGGAATGAGGCGCTTCGCTCGGAGGGCGTAAAACCGCGCGGCCTAACTATAAAATTGGTAGTTGTTCTTCCCCTTCGATTTCGCTCGGTACATCGCCGCATCGGCTTGTTTGATTCGCGCTTCGGCGTCCGCCGAGTCGTGCGCGCGGAACGAAATCCCGATACTGGGCGTGAGCGCGACGAGTTCGCCATTCAGGTCGATCGGCATGCTCAACGCATGCAGGATGGTTTCAGCGGCGCGGGTGACGGTATCCTCCGTAGCTTCCTTCAACATGAACGTGAACTCGTCGCCCGCCAACCGGGCGGCCATCCCGTCCTTCCCCGCGCTATCCTCCAACCGTTGCGCGACGATTTGCAGGACGGCGTCGCCGGCGTCGTGGCCGAGCGTGTCGTTCACTTGTTTGAAGCCGTCCAGATCGATGAACATGACCGCGACATCGGCGGCTTCGGATGACGGCTCCGCCAACGCTTCGCTCAACCGGGCGATAAACAACCTTCTATTCGGCAGACCCGTTAACGGGTCGTGAAAGGCGAGACGATGCATCAATTGCTCTGCCCTTTTCCGATCCGTAATGTCTCGGAAGAAAATCTGAATCAGCCGCTCTCCGTCCCTGACGATCGGGATACCCATGATTTCGACCTCGATGGTTTCGCCGCTCAATTGGCGAATCCGTTCTTCCATCCACTGCGCGGGCGCGCCGGTTTCCATCATCGAGTGCCATCTCGATTTAACGAAGCTGTGGCAGTCGGGATGAACAAAATCCAATATATTTTTGCCCACGATATCCTCGGCCGTCCTTGCGCCTAAGATGCTGACGCACGCCGGATTGACGAATCGAATGACGCCGATATGATGGATGGCGATCGCGATCGGCGCGAGCTCGACCAATTGCCGATACCGTTGTTCGCTCTCTTGAAGCTTGCGGGTATATCGTTCGTCCTGCATCGCGGCGATCACGAGCGTCAATAAAATCAGGCTGACGAACGAGCCGATGATCAATGCAATAATGCCGTGCGATATGCCGTACTGAGGGCCGTCCCCGGATACAAGCTGCGGATGGGCGTGCCAACGGATCGCCTTCATGCCTGTGTAATGCGTCAGCGTTATCGAAAGTCCCAGCAGCACGGACGCGTACACGGTATAGCGTTGTTTTCCATCATTTTCAGAATGAAACAAAACTCGGAATACGATGAAGGACATGGTCATCGCCACGGCGATGGAAGCGGTAAAGAGCAAAGGGTCGTAGCTCATGCTCGCGTCCGCGGCCATGGCTTCCATGGCCAAGTAATGCATGCCGGTGATCGCTGCGGCCATGCAACCGCTGCTTAGGTACTGAGCGGCTTTCCTTCGGCGTTTCGCGTGTATGAACCAAAACGACAACATGGCGCAGAATACGCCGAAGAGAAAAGAAAACGTGAGCAGCCCCAAATCATATGTAACCGTCGTATCCAAGTGGTAAGCGAGCATGCCGATAAAATGCATTGACCATATGCCGGCTCCGACGACGAAAGAGGACGAGAGCAAAAACACGAGTCGGTTGCGTACTCGCCCCGCCCGGTACCGGGAGAGCAGATAAAGAGCCGCATAAGAGGCAAACGTTCCGACGATCAGCGATAGAATGACTAGAGGAATATGAAAATGACCCGTTAACTGCTGCGTTCCATCCATCGCGTCGATTCCTTTCCTTGTCTTCGATTGGGTGCGTTCGGCGATATTCATTACTTTCGGGCAACCGGACGGTTCCTATACTCGCCAGCCGGTATCGGCGCCGCGAAGGATGTAGTCGAGCTATTTAAAGACAATTTAAAGATTTGTCTCTAAATTCAAACCCGCGTTATGATGGGGCTACAACGACCACACGGCCGCAAACGGCGGGGAAGGCAGGGACAAAGGATGATCGATACAATTGAAGCGTTGGAAGCGAAGCTGGCGGAGCCGTCGGCGCAATTGATCGAAGACATGAAAAGCATCGAGGGCGACATTATGCTGCTCGGCGTCGGCGGGAAGATGGGACCGAGCCTGGCGCGGCTCGCGATGAACGCGATTCGCGCGGCGGGCGTACAGAATCGGGTGATCGGCGTCTCGCGATTTTCGGAAGCGGGGGTGCGCGAGGAGCTCGAGGCGGCGGGCGTGGAGACAATTCCCTGCGACCTCCTGAACGACGAAGCGCTGCAGGCGCTGCCGGAAACGCCGAACGTCATCTACATGGCGGGCAACAAGTTCGGCACGACCGGACGGGAATGGTTCACGTGGGCGATGAACGCCTACTTGCCGGGGCGCGTGGCGGAGAAGTTCCGGCGCTCCCGGATCGTCGTCTTCTCCTCGGGGAACGTGTATCCGTTCACGCCGGTGAAGAGCGGCGGCGCGACGGAGGCGGTGCAGCCGAACCCGGTGGGCGAGTACGGGCAGTCGACGCTCGGACGGGAACGCATCTTCGAATATTTCTCGCACAAGTATGAGATTCCGATGGTCATCTATCGGCTGAACTACGCGATCGACCTTCGCTACGGCGTCCTGCTGGAGCTCGCGAAATCGGTCGCCGCCGGGAAGCCGATCGACGTGACGATGGGGCATGTGAACGTCATCTGGCAGGGCGACGCGAACGAGATCGCGATCCGCTCTCTGCTCCGTTGCAGCGCGCCGCCGAACGTGCTGAACGTTACCGGCCCCGAGACGCTGTCGCTGCGCTGGGCGGCGCAGGAGTTCGGGCGCCGGCTCGGCGCGGCGCCGACGTTCGTCGGCGAGGAGGCGCCGGACGCGCTGCTGAACAACGCCGCGAAGTCGTTCCAGCTGTTCGGGTACCCGAAGGTGTCGGCGCTGCAGATGATCGACTGGATCGCGGACTGGGTGAAAGCCGGCGGAGCGACCTGGAACAAACCGACTCATTTCCAGGAACGGGAGGGGAAGTACTGATGCGGAAGGATCTGACTCCCGCGCAGACGAAGGCGCTGCACGACGGGCTCGTCATCCCGGCGCACCCGCTCGCCCTGAATGCGGATCGGAAGCTCGACGAGCGGCGGCAGCGCGCGCTGACGCGGTATTATATCGCTTCGGGCGCGGGCGGCGTCGCCGTCGGCGTCCACTCGACGCAGTTCGAAATCCGCGATCCCGAGCACAACCTGTACGAGCCGGTCCTCCGGCTCGCCGCGGAGGAAGTCGACCGCGGGAAGCCGGATAGGCCGTTCCTCAAGATCGCGGGGCTGTGCGGGCCGACGGAGCAGGCGCTCGCCGAAGCCGACGCCGCGATTCGTCTCGGCTATGACGCGGGATTGCTCAGCATGGGCGGCCTGCAGGGGCGGACCGAGGAGGAGCTGCTCGCGCGTACGCGCGCCGTCGCCGAACGGATTCCGGTGTTCGGTTTTTATCTCCAGCCGTCGGTCGGCGGCCGTATTTTCAGCTACGACTTCTGGCGGGCGTTCGCCGACATTCCGGGCGTCGTCGCGATCAAGATGGCGCCGTTCAACCGGTACCAGACGATCGACGTCGTCCGGGCGGTCTGCGCGTCGGAGCGGCGCGACGACATCGCGCTGTATACGGGCAACGACGACAATATCGTCGCCGACCTGCTGACGACGTACCGATTCAACGTCGACGGCCGGACGGTCGAAAAGTCGATCGTCGGCGGCTTGCTCGGGCATTGGGCGGTGTGGACGCGCAAAGCGGTCGAGCTGCTCGAGCAAATCAAGGCGGCCAGAGAGCTCGGGCAATTGATCGACCGGGAGTGGCTGACGCGCAACGTCGAAGTGACGGACGCGAACGCGGCGTTTTTCGATCCGGCGCACGGCTTCGCGGGCTGCATCCCCGGCATCCACGAGGTGCTCCGCCGGCAAGGGCTGCTCGAGGGGACGTGGTGCCTCAACCCGCACGAGACGCTGTCGCCGGGCCAGGCCGAAGAAATCGACCGCGTCTATCGAGATTATCCACATTTGAATGACGACGATTTCGTACGCGAACATATAATGGAATGGTATAAGGAATAAAAGGAACGGCTTGACGGCGGGCGAGCGTGCCGAGGATGCGCGGGAGGGCGATCCCGGGCGCGGAGGCGCGGACCGGGCGCGGTGAACACCCGCGCGGCGGCCGCGCTTTGGGCTGCGGGCAAGCGCGCTTGCGGCGGGCCGGCCAGGGGGGAAGGGCATGCGGTTCAAGGATGTGTTTTCCATCATCGGCCCGTCGATGGTCGGGCCGTCCAGCTCGCATACGGCGGGGGCGGCCCGGCTCGGGCGCGTCGCGCGGCAGCTGCTCGGCGAGCCGCCGCGCCGCGCGGACATCGTGTTTTACGGCTCGTTCGCCGATACGTACCGGGGCCACGGCACCGACTTGGCCGTCGTCGGCGGGCTACTCGATTGGGCGACGGACGACGAACGTATCGCCCGGTCGTTCGAGCATGCGGAGGCGGCCGGCCTTCGCGTCGCCATCCGCGCGGGCAAGGCGGTGACGGCGCACCCGAACACGGCGAAAATCAAGCTGGCGGGCGACACGCGCGCCGTCGAGCTGATCGGCGCCTCGATCGGCGGAGGCAACATTGAGGTGCATGCGGTGGACGGCTTCGACGTCAAATTTACCGCCATGTATCCGACGCTGCTCATCGCCCACCGGGACCGCCCCGGCATGCTGGCGGAGGTGACGGCGGCGCTCAGCCGCGAGGGCGTCAACATCGGCTATGCGGACGTCGACCGCAAAAGCCGCAGCGGGGATGCCCTGACGGTCATCGAGACCGACTCGCCCGTCCCGGGGCCGCTGCTTGATCAGCTGCGCGGCCTGCGCGACGTACAAGACGTGCGGGCGATCGATCTGGAAGGCGGGGGGACGCCATGAGATTCAAGACGCTGCAGGAGCTGGCGGCCGTCAGCGAGGCGAACGGCGCGACGATCGCCGAGACGATGCTGGAGGATCAAGCGGCGGAATCCGGCCGGCCGAGGGACGAAGAGTTTCGGAAGATGGCCGGCTACTGGGCCGTCATGAAAGAGGCGGTCCGGCGCGGCTTGACCGAAGACACGACGTCGCGCAGCGGCTTAACCGGCGGAGACGCCAAACGGGTGCACGCGCTCGTCGAACGCGGCGGCGCGGCGCTCGGCGGCGACGCGGCCCGGGCGATGGCGTACGCGCTCGCGGTCTCCGAGGTGAACGCGTCGATGGGCCGCATCGTCGCCACGCCGACGGCCGGCTCGTGCGGCATCATCCCCGGCGCGTTCGCCGCCGCGCAGGAGCGGCACGGCTGGTCCGACGAGGCGATGACGCGCGGGCTGTTCGCCGCCGGCGCGATCGGCTACGTCATCGCCAACAACTCGTTCGTCTCCGGCGCCGAAGGCGGCTGCCAGGCCGAGGTCGGTTCGGCGATCGGCATGGCCGCGGGCGCCCTGACGGAGCTGCGGGGCGGCACGCCGTCGCAGGCCGTCCACGCCGTCGGACTCGCGCTGAAAAACTCGCTCGGCCTGATCTGCGATCCGGTCGGCGGCCTCGTGGAGGTGCCGTGCATCGTCCGCAACGGCTTCGGCGCCGTCACGGCGCTCGCCGCGAGCGACATGGCGCTGGCGGGCGTCCGCAGCGTCATCCCGTCGGACGAAGTGATTCAGGTGATGCTGGAGGTCGGCGCCGGCATGCCGGAGAAGCACCGGGAGACGGCGAAGGGCGGGCTCGCCCGAACGCCGACCGGCCGCAAAATTATGCGCGATCTATACAAAAAGAAGCGGTAACGACCGGCCCTTCCCGGCCTTCGGGGAGGGCCGATTTTTGTTTCCTGCGCCGCGCGTCCCGTTTCCGCGAAGAGGAAGGCGGCGATCCGCGTCGAAAGAAGTAGGAAGCCAAGCCCACGGAGGTTCCGAGAAGTGAAGCTCATTACGAAGGTCATCCTGCTGATCGTCAGCTTGATGACGCCGGTGATCGCCTTATATGCCCTCTCGCATCGGCAAAGCACCGCCATCGTCGAAGAACAAATTACGATCGCCAATCAGAACCGGCTGGCGATTTTCATGCAGCAGATCGAAGGCACGATGGAGCAGGTGTCCCAATACTCGAGCGTCATCGCGCAGGATCCGGATTTCGCGAAGCTCGCGGGCAACGTCATCCCCACGACAGGCTACGATTATGCGGTGCTGCTGGATACGCTGCAGGACAAACTGAAGCTGTTCAGCACGTCCACGGCGTGGATGAACCGGATCAACATCTACTTCCCTTCCTCGGCATCCGCGGTGTCATCTTATTCTTTGATTCCTTACGACGAAATGTACTTGCGATTGAACGCGGCCCCCCGCTGGGCGTTCCGGACCGTTCACGTGGACGGACTCGGGAAGCGGGCGTTCTCCCGCTTTTTCATCGAGCCGCCTTCCGCGACCGCCGACCTGACCAAAGCGACGATGATCGTCGAGGTCGATCTGATGGCGGACAATATCGTGTCGCTGCTCGACAGCTTCAAAACGAAAGGAAACAACGACCCGTTCCTCTACAAATCGAAGCATGAATACGTCCTGAATACGAGCGCGGACCGGGAGCTGATCCGGGAGTTGATCCAAACCGGCATGCTCGGCTGGGCCGATTGGAGCGAGGGCGGGCATGTCGTCGCGCTGAAAGGCGAGCGGTACCTCGTGTACGGCCTGACCTCGGACGAACTGCGCTGGACGCTGGTCGACTACATCCCGCTGGACGAAATATTGACGCCCGTCACGTACAGCCGAAATTTGTTCTTCGCGACGGCCGGACTGCTCGTGCTGATGGGGGCGGGGGCCGCGTATTTGATTTACTCGCAGGTGCAGGTGCCGATTCGGATGCTGCGCGACGGGGCCGAGCGGCTCGAGCGCGGGGAGCTTTCGGTGCGCGTATCGGACGCGAAGCACGGCGATTTCGCGCGGCTTATTCGGCAGTTCAACCGAATGGCGGCGAAAATGCAGCATTTGATCGAGAAAGTGTACAGCGAGGAGCTGCGGGCGAAGGAAGCGGTCATGAAGCAGCTGCAGTCGCAAATCAACCCGCATTTTCTATATAACAGCTTGGCGTACATCGTGAGCATGGCCCAAATGAAGCGGGTCGATCCGGTCATAACGATGGCGTACAGTTTAGCCGATTATTATCGGTATACGACGCGCAGCGACAGGATGGTCACGACCGTGCGCGAAGAGATCGCCTTCGTAAAGTCTTATATTGAAATCATGGATATGCAGCTGAACAAAATCGACGTCCGCATCGACATTCCCGAGGCGCTGGAGCCGCTCGTCATCCCGCGCCTTCTGTTCCAGCCGATCGCCGAGAACGCCATCGCGCACGGGCTCGAGCCGAAAATGGGTCCCGGCGCGATCGTCATCGAAGGCCGGGCGGAAGCGGGGATCGTAAGGTTTCGCATCGCGGACGACGGCGTCGGCATGACGGAGGACGAGCTGGAGAGGCTGAACGAAACGATCCGGAGGCCGGCGTCGTCCGGCGACAGTTTCGGGCTGTGGAACGTGCATCAACGGCTGGTGCACCGGTACGGCCCGGAAGCGGGGCTCGCCGTGTGCCGTTCCGCCATGGGAGGCGTCGAAGTATGGATCAGTTGGCCGCTGGCGGCGGAGGGGGAAGAGGGGGAACATGGTAGCGGTACTCATCGTAGACGATCATAAGCATTTGGTGGAGAGCCTGCTCTCCTGCGTTCCGTGGGAGGAAGCGGGCGTCACCGGCGTGCACGGCGCTTACTCCGGGGGAGAGGCGCTCGAAACGCTAAGGTCGAAGAACATCGGCATCCTCGTCACCGACATTCGCATGCCGGGCATGTCCGGTCTTGAGCTGATCGAGCGGGCGCGCGCCGACCGGCCGGAGCTGCACTGCATTCTGCTGACCGGGCACGCGGAATTCGAATACGCCCGGAGGGCGATCGAGCTGCAGACGTTCCGGTATCTGATGAAGCCGGTGCGCACGAACGAGCTGGTGGAGACGGTCCGCCTGCTGACGGCGAGCTCGCGAGCCCCCGCAGCCGAAGC
The DNA here is from genome assembly GCF_035645195.1 of Paenibacillus sp. Taxonomy (NCBI): domain Bacteria; kingdom Bacillati; phylum Bacillota; class Bacilli; order Caryophanales; family Paenibacillaceae; genus Paenibacillus; species Paenibacillus sp. The sequence goes on from NZ_DASQNA010000022.1 coordinate 196,071, forward strand.
CGCCGCGGCCGAGCCCGCTGCGCCGGAACCCCCGGCGGAGCTCCCCGCCGAGCCGGCGGAAGCCAAGGATTACCGGCGCAAGACGGTGGAGGCGGTGCACGAATTCGTGCGGGAGCGGCTCGGCGCCGACGTTACGCTGACGGCGATCGCGGAACGCGTCCACCTGCATCCCGTGTATTTATCCAAGCTGTACAAGGAAACGACCGGAACAAAGCTGAGCGACTATATTCTAAACGCGCGCATCGACAAGGCGAAGGAGCTGCTCCTTCGCTCTCCGATGAAAATTTATGAAATCAGCGAAGCGGTCGGGTACCGAAGCACGCAGCATTTCATCACGGAATTTAAAAAAATAGTCGGCATGACCCCGAAAGCGTATCAGTCGCTGCATCGTTAATGGATTCCGGCAGGAATCCATTTTTTGTTGGCAGTCGATCAAACGGTTAAGAAACCGACACGAATCTTGAAAAGCCGACATTACGTTCGGAGCCCGCCACCCCGTTAAATAGTAGAGTAGTGACTCTCAAAAGGCGGGAGGGTTGTAACGAACGCGCGGAAGGCGGAAAGGTGATGCGGGATGAAACGATGGATGCGTAGAGAACTGTTGCTTGGATGGACGCTGACCGCCGCGCTGGCGGCCGCCGGATGCATGTCGTCCGGCGAAGCGCCGCTTCGGGAGGAGCCGGCCGCGATTGCCGCGGAATCGGAGCGCTACGATCCGCCGGTATCGATCTCGACGGCGCTCGTGCTGAACGACAGCGACTTGAAGAAGCTGAAAGCGCCGGACACGATCGAAGACAATCCGATCACCCGGTGGGCGCGCGACTCGCTCGGCGTCGTCCAGACATACAAGTGGGTGCTGCCGGACGAAGCGGCGCTGAAAAACAAAGTGAAGATGGCGATCGCGGGCGGCGAAGAGCTGCCTGACGCGATCTACCTCAACGATTCGATTTTGCCGGAGCTGCTGGACGACATCGCCGCTTCCGGGCGGTTCATGGAGGTGGAGGAGGCGTTCGAGCGGTACGCGTCCCCTCGGCTGAAGGAGGCGTACGCCAAAAATCCGGATGTCTGGAAAACCGTCCGATGGGAAGGGACGGCTTGGGGGCTGCCGCAAATATCGGACGGCAAAATCGGCGACCCGATCCTGTGGGTACGCGAGGATTGGCTGGATGCGCTGGGGCTGGCGGCGCCGACGACGATCGCCGAGCTGGAGGAGGTGCTCGAGGCGTTCACGAGCGGCGATCCGGACGGAGACGGCGAGGCGGACACGTTCGGTCTCGCGCTCGCGGGGAAGCATTCGTTGAACGCTTGGCTCGGCGACGCCAGCTTCTTGTTCGGCGCGAACGGCAACCAGCCGTATCAATGGAACCGGATGCCCGACGGGACGCTCGCCTACGGCTCCGTGCAGCCCGAAATCGTGCGGAGCCTGACGACGCTGCGCGGTTGGTATGCGAAAGGCTGGCTGCATCCGAATTTCGCGACGCACGACGAATGGACCGCGGCGACGATGTTCGCGTCCGGGGAAGCCGGCGTCGTTTCCGCGCCCGGCTGGATGGGCGGCTGGCCTTTGGCCGAAACCGGGCCCGACCGCGACGGCAAGCAGCCCGTATTTCGGCCGCTGCCGTTCCCGTCGGGCGAGGACGGCAAAGTCGGACGCCGGGGCTCTAAAATTTCGTACGGGAGCTACGTGTTCCGCAAAGATTTCGAGCATATGGAAGCCGTCTTCCGATACATGGACGAAGTGTACGGGGCGTTCGTCGAGGACCCGGAGTCCGTCTTCCGGCACGGCTTCGGCGAAAATTACGACTACCTGATACGGGACGGCGAAGCCATATACGATTTCCCGGGCGCGACGACGGCGATCTCTTCCTTCCTCATGGTGGCGCCGGGCGGCGTCCCCCCTGGAGTGCTGGAAGAAAGCTTGGAATCTCGGGTGTACCGGGGGAAGATCGAAACCGTGTACGAAAAGAAGCTGAACGCGACTAACGCGCGATTGTATTTGGAAGGCCGGATCGTCGGGGATGCGCAGCTCGCGCACGCCCAGAAGGACGAATTCGTCGGGGCGCCGAGCGCGTCCATGCAGGCGAAATGGCCCGCTTTGCAGCAGCTGGAGAAGGAAGTGTTCTTGAAAATCGTCTACGGGAAAGAAGGCCCGGAGGCGTTCGAGCGGTTCGTGCGCGATTGGCACGCATACGGCGGCGCCGACATTACCGCCGAAATCAATGCATGGGACGAGGAAAACGGGGAGTGATTCAAGGTTGGCAACGTTATGGAGAATGCGGATTTCGATGTTGCTCGCCGCGCTGCTGCTGGCCGGAACGGCCGCATCGTGGTTCGGTTCGAGCGCGCAGGCGGAAGTCGTCTCCGAATCTGTCATTTACGGCGACGCATTAGGCGCGAACATCGTCGATCACAGCTGGGCCGAGCGATCGCTGGAGGAAACCGGAACGGTCCGCTCCGGGGAACGCTCGATCCGGCTGAGCCCGAGCATGGGCAAAGCATTATATTTGTATAGCAAACGGCAATTTTTGACGAACGATTACAACACGCTGGAGTTTTGGATCCACGGCGGCACGTCGGGCGGGCAGCTGCTGAACGTCGTGTTCCAGGCGGGCGGCAAGCCCGTCGCGAAGGTCGATTTGAACGACTACCTCGAGGAGGGAGGGCTCCGGGCGGGCGTTTGGCAGCAGGTGCGCATCAATTTGCCGCCGCTTCGGATGCCGAACGGGCTGTTCGACGGCATTCTCCTTCAAGACAAAAGACATTCGATCCAAGGGGACGTCTTCATAGACGATATGCGCCTCGCGATGGATACCGAGCCGGCGCCGAACCGGCCGCCGAAGCCGGTGTACGAACAAATCGTCGCGTACGATAACGCGCTTCGCCCGGGCTTCCAAGGCTTCGTCTACGGCGATCATGCGTGGGACGCTTCCGAGCCGGTCCGGTCTGCGCCGACCGCCATCCGGACGGTGCCTGCGCCGGGGAAATTTTTGTACATCTACAAAGACCGGGTCGTGAAAACGAACGAATACGTCACGCTGGAGTTTTGGATACACGGCGGCGACGCCGGCGGGCAGCAGGTCGATCTCAAGCTGCGCATGGGCGGCGTCGATCAGGTGACGCTCGATCTCAACGATTATGTAAGCGGCGGCTCGATCAAACCGGGCGAATGGGAGAAGGTGACGATTCCAATCGGATCGCTCCCGCTGCCGAATCAGATCATGGACGGCATCATGTTCGTCGGGCGCGGAGGCGACTCGCAGCCTGCGCTGTACGTGGACGACATCGCGTTCGTGAAGCAAACGTATCAGCAGCCCGCGCTGTCGTCGATCGCGTTCGCCTCCCCGTCGCTGCTCATGTACGCGGGGAACGCGGAGACGCCCGTGCTGCGGGCGAATTACGACAACGGCTTCGTCGAGACGGTGACGGAGAACGTCTACTGGCATTCCGCCGCGCCGGACGTCGTCCGCGCGGAGAACGGCCGCCTCGAAGCGCTGGCCCAAGGGGACACGGTCGTGACCGCGACGTACGAGAACGTATCGACGACGCTGCAGGTGAAGGTGATCGAGGCGGTCGCCGAACCGATTTACGACGACGCATTGGCTTCGGAGTTCGACGATTGGAGCTGGGCGAAGCGGGATCTGTCGTCTACGGCGTACGTCCGCTCGGGCGCGAGCGCGATCGAGATGCTGCCGCGATGGTGGCAGGGCGTTTATTTTAATCGGGAAGAAAGCCTCGCCGTAGAGGATTATTACGGCTTCGAATTTTGGATTCACGGCGGCGCCGCCGGCGGGCAGAGCATCCGGTTCGTCGTGCAGGAGCTGAACACGATTCTCGGCTCCGTCGTGCTCGACGACGTGCTGCCGAAGGGGATCCTCGCGAACGAATGGCAGAAGGTGACCGTACGCTTCCAGGACATGGGCATCGCGAGCGGCTATTTTAACGCCATCGTGTTCCAAGCGTGGGACGAAAGCGTGCAGCAGCCGGTCTACATCGACGACGTCAAGCTGCTCCGATACAAGGACCGCGTCGAAAGCCCGACGCCTCCGGTCGGCGAAGCGAATGTCGCGATCGACACGCGCCTCGACCGCCGGGACATCGATCCGGACATTTACGGCGTGAATTACGAGGAGATCGAGCCGGACGACGTCTCGCCGATGACGGAATATCCGGTGATGCGGTGGGGCGGCAATTCGGTCACGCGGTACAATTGGGAACTGAACGTGCAGAACCACGCGTCCGACTGGTTTTTCATGAATTTGCCGAAAACGAACGCGCCGAACGAGACGCTGCCGCACGGCTCGCGCTCCGATCAATGGATCGATAAGACGCTCGCGAACGGCTCGAAGGTGCTGCTCCAGGTGCCGACGATCGGCTGGACGCCGAAGGATCGCGCGGTGAACGTCGGCTTCTCCGTCGAGAAGTACGGGCCGCAGCAGCAGACGGAATGCTCGTACGGCGGCTGGTGGTGCAACCCGGACGCAGGCAACGGCATCCGTCCCGACGGGACGCTCATTACGGGCAACGACCCGCATGACACGTCCAAGGAGATCGGCCCCGAGTTCGTGCAGCGGTGGATTCGACACATTCAAAGCCGCGTCGGCGACCAAGTGAACAACTATGCGCTCGACAACGAGCCGATGCTGTGGCCGTATACGCACCGGGACGTTCATCCGGAAATGACGACGTACGATGAAATTTGGGGATATACGGAGGCGTACGGGAAGGCGATCAAGGAAGTCGATCCGGATGCGAACATTTTCGGGCCGGTCGTGTGGGGCTGGTGCGCGTATATGTATTCGGCCGCGGACGGCTGCTCGCCGGGCGACGATTACAAAAACCATGGCGACAAGCCGTTCTTGGAATGGTACTTGGAACAGGTGCGGGCGTACGAAGAGGAAACCGGGATTCGCTTAATCGACTACCTCGATATCCATTACTACCCGATGGAGGCGGGCGTGGCGATTTCGGAGGACGAATCGCGGGCGGTGTCCGCCCGGCGCCTGAAGTCGCTCAAGTCGCTGTACGATCCGACGTTCCGCGACAGCTCGTCGTGGATTTGGGAGCCGGTCAACCTCATCCCGCGCATGAAAGAGATGATCGAACGGACGGCGCCGGGCACGAAGCTCGCCATCTCCGAATACAACTTCGGCAACGGCCGAGGCATCAGCAGCGGGCTGGCGCAGGCCGAGGCGCTGGCGATTTTCGGCCGCGAAGGCGTAGATCTTGCGACCCGCTGGGGACAGCCGCTCGCGAATACGCCGGTCGAGGACGCGTTCAAGCTGTATTTGAACTATGACGGTCAAGGCAGCCGCATCGAGGGGGACAGCGTCCGCGCGGTCAGCTCGAACGTCGACCATGTCGGCTCGTACGCGATTCACGGCGACGACGGCACGCTTTACATTTTGCTGTTCAACAAAGATACGACCGCGAAGCGAACGACGGTATCCGTCGACGGGCAAAGCCTTGCGGCGGGCGACGTGTACCGCTTCGATGCGGCGAACCGGCTCGGCTTCCTCGAGACGATCCCGATGCAGGACGACGTCGTCCTCGAGCTGCCGGCGCGGTCCGCGACGCTGATCGTCGCGAGGCCGTGACGGAGCGATTCCGCGCGGGCATGAAGGGAAAGGATGTCGGACGAATGAACGAATCATGGCGCAAGCGCTGCGCGGCGGCGGCGCTCGCCCTGCTCTTGTCGGCAGGGAGCGGCCTCGCCGGGGCGGCGAGCTTCAAGGACGTGCCGGCGGGAGCCTGGTACGCGGATACGCTGCAGTGGGCGGTCGAACGGAGCATCGTCTCCGGTTATGGAGACGGCACGTTCCGTCCCGATTCGCAGCCGACGGAGGCGGAGTTCCTCGCCATGCTGTTCCGGGCGGCGGGCGTGGGTGACATGCGGGCGGCGAAGGCGGGCGAACCGTGGTATGCGCCGTATTATGAGCGGGCGAGAGAGCTCGGCTACCCCGTGACGCAGCGGCCGGACGCCCCGATCCGCCGGGGCCATGCCGCGCGGTTGATCGCCGCGTCCTTCGGGAAGACGCTCGGCGAGAACGAGGGAATCGCGTTCGTGCTGGCGTCGAGCATCTCCAACGGGCGCACGAGCGCAACCGTCGCCGGCTACGACGCGAACGGCTTCATGAGCCGGGCGGAGGCGATCGTCTTCGTGCAGCGGACGGACGCGCATCGCGCGAAGCTCGACGAGGAGCGGAAGAACGCCGAGAAGGCGAAGGGGCGCAAGCCGGCGGGCCAAGGCGCCGTCGCGGGCGTCCTGGGAGGCGCGGGAAGCGGCAGCCCGGATACCGGCCACGCAGGGAATGGAAACCCGGACACAGGCAACCCGGGCAGCGGGAACCCTGGTGGAGGGAACCCTGGTGGTGGCGGGAACCCCGGTGGAGGGAACCCAGGCACAGGCAACCCGGATTCGGGGAACCCCGGGAGCGGGAATCCCGGCGGCGGCAATCCGGATCATGGAAACGGCAGCCCGGGGAACGGAAACGGGAATCCGGGGAACGGCAGCCCGGACGGAGGCGGCGAGCGGCCGGGTCCCGTCCGGTCGAACGAGAACGAGCAGGTGTTGACCGCGCTGCTCGAGCAGCAGTTGGGCAGCTTGGGCCTCGCCCGCGCGGAGACGGCCCAAGGCGTCGCGGTCAGCCATCCCGAGCGCGAGGGCGGGGGGGCGGTGCTGGCGAAAACCGAGGACAATCTCGGCTACGTGCAGGTGTTCGACGACGCCAACGGCGCGGTGCTGGACGCCGCTCATGCGCTTTTGGTGTATGCAGGCGTCGCCATCGACAAGCGGGCGTACGACGACATGATCGATCGGGTGAGCCGAAGCGGGTCGAACGGCGCGATCAAAATCGGCGGACAGCTGATTACGTTCGTGCGCGGCGCGACTCCGGGGCAATTGACGATTCATTATACGTTAATGCAATAATCGTACGGGCCGCCCGGGAGGGCGGCTCGTCGCCGTTTGCGGAGCGCCAGGGGATTGTTTGTATGTGTCAGTTTACATGACATAATCGTTCGCGGAACGCGTCTTTACTGGCGCAGCCGAAAGCCGGCATGGTACCATAGAGTAAAGATCGGTACGGGGAGAGGCATACCTTGGATCAAAAACAGAGATATGTTTTCGTGTACGGCACGCTGCTGCGGGGGGAAGCGAACCACGCTCGGCTGAAGCACGCAGAGCTGGCGGGGGAGCAAGCGAGCCTCTTGGGAGCGTCGCTAGTCGATACCGGCCGGGGATATCCGGCGATGCTGCTCGGCGGCGCCGGCGCCGTCGCGGGGGAAGTGTACGAGATCGACGAACGGACGCTGCGCTCGTTGGACGAGTTGGAAGATTACTATGGCGAGGGCGATCGGCGCAACGAATACGAGCGGATCGAAGTCGAAGTCGACGTCGAGGCGGGGGAGCGCCGCATTCGCGCATGGACATACGTGTACCGAAGCGCTCCGGCGAACGCGGTTCCGATCCCGGCGGGCGATTGGCGGGCGTATCGCCGCAGCCTGGCGGGATAACGAAACATCCGCCCGGGAATTCCGGACGGATGCGATACGTTCGTTATGATATTGTCAGTGGCCCGACGATGCGGCTAACCCGACTTTGTCGACGAGCGAACGGCTTTCCTCGTTCAGTCCCTCGATGCGGACGGTTTTGCCGGCTTGCTGGTATTTCGCGACGACTTTCGCGATCGCCGTCACGGCGGATTGATCCCAGACGTGCATCTGATGGAAATCGAGGATGATTTGCTGCGGATCGTCCTTCGCGTCGAACGCGTCGACGAACGCGGTCGTCGTGCCGAAGAACAGCTGCCCCTGCAGCTTGTAACGCTTCGCCCCGTTCGGCGCTAGTTCGCTGCGGACCGCGATGTGCGAAGCGATCCGCCAGCCGAAGATGAGGGCGCTCAGGACGACGCCGACGCCGACGCCGAGCGCCAGGTTATGCGTGTACACGGTGACCGCGACGGTAGCGAGCATGACGACCGTGTCCGGCACGGGCACCTTGTTCATGCGGAACACCGACTTCCAGTCGAACGTGCTGATCGACACCATGATCATGACGCCGACGAGCGCCGCCATCGGAATGCGCGCGACGACGTCGTCGAGGACGAGAATGAGGAAGAGCAGAACGACGCCCGCGACGAGCGTCGACAAGCGTCCGCGGCCGCCGGATTTGACGTTGATGACGGATTGCCCGATCATCGCGCAGCCCGCCATGCCGCCGAAGAAGCCGGTGATCGTGTTGGCGATGCCTTGGCCGCGAATTTCGCGGTTTTTGTCGCTGCGCGTTTCGGTCGCTTCGTCGACGATGGTGGCCGTCATCAGCGATTCCAGAATGCCGACGAGCGCGAGCGGCAGCGCATACGGCAAGATAATCCAAAGCGTTTCGAGCGTGAGCGGAACCATCGGGACGTGGAACAGCGGGAACGCGGAAGGCAGGGCGCCCATGTCGCCGACCGTATTTACATCAAAGCCTGCCGATATGGTTATAATAGTAATCACGATGATAGCAGCGAGAGCGGACGGAACGGCTTTCGTCAGCCGCGGCAAACCATAGATGATCGCGAGCGTAGCGGCGACGAGCGCATACATAATCCAAGATTGGCCTTGAAAGTGAACGAGCTGCGCCATGAAAATCAAAATCGCGAGCGCGTTGACGAAGCCGATGACGACGGATTGCGGTATAAATGTTAAAAACTTGCCGAGCTTCAGGATGCCGAGGACGATTTGGATCAGTCCCGTCAGCACGGTGGCCGCCAGCAAGTACTCGAGACCGTGCTCCTTGACGAGCGTCACCATGAGCAGCGCCATGGCGCCCGTGGCCGCCGAGATCATGCCGGGACGTCCGCCCGCGAAAGCGATAATGACAGCGATGCTGAAGGAAGCGTATAGGCCCACCTTCGGATCGACGCCGGCGATGATCGAGAACGCGATCGCCTCCGGAATGAGCGCGAGCGCGACGGTAATGCCGGCCAGCACGTCCATCCGGATGTTCGAAAACCATGTTTCTTTCAGTTGCAATAAATTCAACAGTAGGGTCCTCTCTTTCTCAATGATTTAATGAAAATTGGCCTCCCACTCTCAGGTCGGCCGGGTCCGGTTCGTTCCATGGCTCATTATACATACAAAGACTTCGAATGACTATACGTTATTAAGTAAAAGGAAGAAATTTAGAGCTTTCGCTACAAAAGCTTGGCGGAAAGAAGTATAATGGAAACGTTTGTACTCTCTTGCGGCTTATTGAAGCGTTAAGCTCATAAAAATATACCTATAAAGGAAGCAAAGCATGAATCAAATCGCAGAATCAAAATCGGAATCGCCGAAGTCGAAGAAAAAGCGGGCGCCTTACGTCAAAATATTCGCGCTCGGAGGTCTCGACGAAATCGGCAAAAACATGTACGCAGTGCAGTACGGCCGCGAAATTATCGTTGTCGACGCCGGGGTAAAGTTCCCAGGTCCGGATATGCCGGGGGTCGATTACATCATCCCGAACATCCGGTATTTGCTGGAAAATAAGGATATGGTCAAAGCCATCATCCTGACGCACGGCCACGAGGACCACATCGGCGGTTTGCCTTTCGTGCTCCAGCAGCTGAAGGTGCCGATTTACGGCGCTTCGCTGACGATCGGCTTCGTCCGCGCCAAGCTCGAAGAGCATCATTTGGCGAAATCGACGGAGCTCCATTTGGTGGACGAACATTCCGTTCTGAAGTTTGGCTCCATGTCCGTCGAATTTTTCCGTACGCACCACAGCATCCCGGACTCATTAGGCATCGTTATCCAGACGCCGCAAGGCAACATCGTGCACACGGGCGACTTCAAATTCGACATGACGCCTGCGGATAAGCCGACCGATTGGGGACGGCTCGCCGAAATCGGGCGCAAGGGCGTTCTGGCGCTGCTCGCGGACAGCACGAATAGCGAGAAGCCGGGCTTCACGCCGTCCGAGAAGACGGTCGGGAACGCCATCAAGGAGACGTTCTTCGGCTGCCGCGGCCGCATCCTGTTCGCGACGTTCGCGTCGAACGTGCATCGCCTGCAGCAGGTCGTCGAGGCGGCGGAGGCGACCGGACGGCGCGTCGCGATCATCGGCCGCAGCATGGAGCGCGCGTTCCGGATCGGGCAGGAGCTCGGGTACATCCGGCTCGCGAAGGATACCTTGATCGACGTCAATCAGATCGACCGGCATCCGGACCACAGCATTTGCATCATCTGTACCGGAAGCCAGGGCGAGCCGAACGCGGCGCTGACGCGCATCGCCAACGGCTCGCACCAGAAGGTCGCCATCTACCCGGACGACACGATCATTTTCTCCGCGTCGCCGATTCCGGGCAACACGCAGAACGTCAACCGCAGCATCGACAGGCTGCTCCGAGCCGGCGCGGAGGTCATCTCCGGCTCCATCATGGACATCCATGCGTCCGGCCACGGCTGCCAGGAAGATTTGAAGCTGATGCATTCGTTCCTTCGTCCGACGTATTTCATGCCGATCCACGGGGAGCACCGGATGCTCGTCCAGCACGCGATGCTGGCGGAGAGCCTCGGCATGAAGCGCGAGAACATTTTCGTACTCGACAACGGCCAGACGCTGAACGTGTCCCGCCGGATGGCGCGCATCGGCAAGCCGGTTCACGCCGGCGCGGTGCTCGTCAAGGGCGGCACGATCAGCGAGTGGGAGAGCTCCGTGACGGAGGAGCGCCGGCAGCTCGCGGACAGCGGCGTCATCATCGTCAACGTCGTCGTGGACGCGTCGCAGAACAAAATGCTCGCGGGCCCGGACCTCGTTACGCGCGGCTTCATCTACGTGCGGGAGGCCGGCGACATTCTCGCGCAGGCGACGCGCGTGCTGAAGCGCTCGATCGCGAAGCTCCAGAAGAAAGAAAAATTCCACCGCCGCGGGTGGGAGGAGTCGATCTCGAAGACGCTCTCCTCTTACTTCGAAACGACGATGGGACGTTCGCCGCTCGTTCTTCCGGTGCTGATGGACGTCAGCGGGAAGCGGGAGACGGCCGCTAAGGCCGTCGTATCCGAAGCGAATTAATAAAACTAGGGCTTGCCATGCAGCCGGAACGCCGCTGCAGGGCAAGCCTTCTTTTTTACCCGATCTGAGTTTTCTTAAGACAATGCTAACTTTTGTTTATTTAAAGCGGTTACACAATTTCGTACGATGAATACAGAAGCAAACATCACATAGAAACCAGGGGTGAACCAATTGAAAAGGAAAAATTGGTTTGTAACGTTGTCGTGCGCGATGCTGCTGCTCGCCGCATGCTCTTCGAACGGCGGCAGCGCGCCGGGGGCGCAGAGCGGAACGGGCGGCGGCGAACAGCCGGCAGGAGAGACGAAGACGGCGCCGGCGGAAGAAAAGATCGAGCTGCGGATGTCGTGGTGGGGCTCGCAGGAGCGGCATGACAAGACGCTTCAGGCGATCGAGCTGTTCGAGGCGAAATACCCGCACATTACGATCGTCGGCGAATATTCCGGCTTCGACGGCTATTTCGACAAGCTGAACACGCAGCTGGCCGCAGGCAACGCGCCGGACATTATCCAGCTCGGCGGCAACATCAAAGAGTATTACGAGCGCGGAGCGTTGGCGCCGCTCGACGAATATCTGGGCGACGTACTCTCCGTAGCCGATCTGTCCGAGTCGATGATCAAAGAAGCCACATTCGACGGTAAGTATTACGGCGTCACGGTCGGCGTCAGCGGAACGGGCATTTTGGTGAACAAGCGGCTGTTCCAGGAAGCGAACGTGCCGCTGCCTCCGAAAGAGTGGACGAGAGAGGAATACAACCAACTGATTCTTACGCTTTCCGAGAACCTCGGGGAAGGCATCTACGGCTCCTACGACTTATCGGGCAACAAGCCGGCGTTCACGGACTTCCTGGCGAGCGAAGGCAAGCAGGTGTACAAGGACGGCAAGCTCGATTTTACGAAGGAAGATATGATCCGCTGGTTCACGATGTGGGATGAGCTGCGCAAAGCGAATGCCATCGTGCCGCCGGAGATGCAAGTGGCGAACAACCCGGACGCAGCGGACAAATCGCTCGTCGTCAAAGGGCAGGTCGCGATGCAGTACACGTCGGCGTCGCAAATTTTCGGCTTCCAGCAGCTGACGCAGGACGAGCTGGGCCTCCTCACGAGCCCGAACGGTCCGATGGGCACCGGCATGTATCCGCCGCCGTCCGGCCAGTTCATGACGGTGTACGGGAAATCGGAGCATCCGAAGGAAGCGGCGATGTTTATCGATTTCATGGTGAACAACGAGGAAGCCGCTACGGTGCTTGGCAATACGCGAGGCGTGCCGCCGTCCGAGAAGGTGCGGGAGCTGCTGTCGCAAACGTCTTCCCCGGTGGATAAGGTGCTTTACGACTATATCAGCTTGTCCAACGAAGTGGCGAGCAACTTCGAGTACGAAATTTTCCCGCTCGACAACGAATTCGTCAACCTGCTTCGGCTGACGAGCGAGCAAATCGCGTTCGGCCAAATGTCGGTCGAGAAAGCGGTCGATCAGTTCATGGTCGAAGCGGAAAAGCTGCTCGCGAAAGCGAAGCAATAAACCCAATACAATCGTAGACAGAGCGGGGGAGGGGCGGGAATCGCTCCTCCCCCGTATAACGGAAAGGGCGGTGGAACACATGAACATGACGAAATGGAAAACCGGCGCGGTCGGATACGCGTTTTTGCTGCCGTGGTTGGTCGGGTTGTTCGCGTTTTATTTGGGACCGATCATCGCATCTTTTTACTTGTCTTTTACCCAGTACGACATGTTCAATGCCCCGAAATGGATCGGGGTGCAAAATTACGCGCAAATTTTTACCGACGATTACCGGATGCGCGATTCGGTGAAGGCGACCTTCGCGTACGTGCTGCTGTCGGTGCCGCTGCGCCTCGCCTTCGCGCTGTTCATCGCGATCCTGCTGAACCAAAACCTGCGGCACTTGAATTTCTACCGCACCGTGTATTACATCCCGTCGCTGCTCGGGGGCAGCGTCGCGATCTCGATCCTGTGGAAGCAGGTGTTCGACGGAGACGGCTTGTTCAACCGGGGTCTGGCGATGCTAGGCGTCCAAGGGCCTTCCTGGATTTCCGATCCGAACTATGCGATTTACTCGCTCGTCGGGCTGTCCGTCTGGCAGTTCGGGGCGGTCATGATCATTTTCCTCGCGGGGCTTAAGCAAATTCCCGGAGAGCTGTACGAAGCGGCCACGGTCGACGGCGCCGGCGCCATGAGGAAGTTTTGGCGCATTACGCTGCCGCTGCTCACGCCGGTCATTTTCTTCAACCTCGTCGTTACGGTCATTCAATCGTTCCAGACGTTCACGAAAGCGTTCATTATCAGCGGAGGCACCGGCGGCCCGGTCAATTCGACGCTGCTGTACTCGCTGTACTTATATATTCGCGGGTTCTCGTATTTGGAGATGGGATACGCCTCGGCGCTGGCGTGGCTTTTGCTCGCGATCATCGCCGCGTTCACGGGGCTGCTGTTTTTATCTTCCCGCTATTGGGTGTACTACTCGGATGGGGGGCGATAAGCGATGAAAGGAATGACGATGACGAACATGCGCGCGCTGTCGCTTCACGCGTTCATCCTCGCGTTCGGCGCACTGATGCTGTATCCGGTGCTGTGGCTCTTCAGCAGCTCGTTCAAGCCGACCGACATCATCTTCACCGATCCGCGGCTGTGGCCCGCGAGCGTAACGCTGCAGCATTACGTCGAAGGATGGTTCGGGCTGCGCAACATTCAATTCGGCCGGTTTTTCTTGAATTCGCTGATCATCTGTTTGTTGGCGGTCGTCGGCAACATCATCAGCTCGTCCATGGCGGCGTTCGCGTTCGCGCGCATCTCGTTCCCGCTGCGAAATCTGTGGTTCGCGATCATGCTCGGCACGATCATGCTGCCGGGGCACGTAACGCTCATCCCGCAGTATATCATTTTCCACAAGCTCGGCTGGGTCGATACGTTCCTGCCGCTGACGGTGCCGAAATTCGTCGCGGAAGCGTTTTACGTATTCCTGATCGTGCAGTTTATCCGCGGCATTCCGAAGGAGCTCGACGAGAGCGCGAAGATCGACGGCTGCGGCACGTTGACATTGTATTTGCGCGTGATCATGCCGCTGGCCGCGCCGGCGCTCATTACGACGGGCATTTTCACCTTCATGGGCACGTGGGACGACTTTTTCAGCCAGCTCATTTACTTGAGCGATATCAGCAAGTTTACGGTGCCGCTGGGTCTCAGGCTGTTCCTCGATTCGTCGGGCGATTCGAACTGGGGCGCGGTGTTCGCGATGTCGGTCTTGTCGATCGTGCCGAGTTTGCTCGTCTTTTTCGCCGGACAGCGGTATTTCGTGGAAGGCATAGCCACGACGGGATTGAAGGGGTAAAGTAGAGGAAAACGGAAGAGGGCCGAACATGCGCTCCATACTCGCATATCCCAAAAAATTGTTCGCCATTATCGTGCTCTGCTTCTTCGGGTTGAACGCGCTGTTCCTGCTCGTTTCCGGGGCTGCGTTTTATGCGACGTACACCGAACTGGCGTATCGGGAAATCAAGGAAGCGAAGTCGGATCTGCTGCAGGCGTCGTCGCATCAGCTGTCGAATTACGTGAAGGGCATCCAGGACACGGCGGTTTTCATCGTCACGAACGACATGGTTCAGGATCACTTGTCGACGCGCCCCGAGAGCTTCTTCGAATTTCATACCCGGTCGAAAGAGATCTATGACTACTTGCTTCGCATGCAGTCGGTGAAGGAAGGCATTCATTCTATCGAGCTGTATACGGATCAATACGCGGGCTATACGCCGGTGCAGGATAATTTCTTGTACTCGTACGAGGAGGCGCAGCGGCAAGGATGGCTGAGCGGACTGACCGAGGCGGACGGGTTTTGGAGCTCGGCGCGGGAGGGCGCCGCCGGGTCGGGACGGCCGCCGATGGTCAGCTACGTGCACCGGGTGATGGGCGACGGCGGTCAAACGCTCGGCGTCGTTAAAATCAACATCCCGGCGCGCGAGCTGTTCCGGGCGCTGTCCCTCGCGTACCCCGCCGACGACAGCGACGATTACTACATTCTCATGGATACCCGCGGCAAATACATCGCTTCGACGCTGCCGGAAGGCGAAGCGGTGCGGTACGGGGCGGCGTCGGCCGTCGAACCGGAGCGGGTCGCGGGCGGGCTCGCGCGGTCGAACGAGGCGAACCCCGTCGACATCGCGGGCCGGACGTACAGCATCATTCATGCGGACGGCGGCACCGCCAATTGGAAGCTGACCCAGCTGCTCGCGCGCGACGTCTTCGTCGGCAGCCGCGAGCAGGTGCAGCGGCTGACGATCATGCTGCTGAGCGTATTGATCGTCGTTTCGATTCCGGTCGTCTTCTGGATTTCTCGGAAGCTGACGTCGCCGATCGGGGACATCGTCGAGGCGATGCGCACCGTGGAGAAAGGGGATTTCTCCGTTCGCATCCAAGGCTCCTCGATCTATGAATATCAATATTTGACCTCGCAATTTAATCGCATGGTGAGCCGCCTGAAGGAACTGATGTGGCAGGTCAACAAAGAGCATACCGACCGCCGGGAGGCGGAGATGCGGCTGCTGCAGGCTCAGATCAAGCCGCATTTCCTGTACAACACGCTCGACATGATTCACTGGCGCGCGTTGGATTATAACGCCCGGGACATCAGCCAGATGGTGCATCAGCTGTCGAAGCTGTTCCGGATCGGTCTCAGCAACGACAAATGGTACGTCGCGCTCAAAGACGAGTTCGTGCACGCGGACTGCTACATGACGATTCAAAAATATCGCCAGCAGTTCCCGATTCGCTATACGGAGAACGTGCAGAAGGAGCTGTACGGCTGTCTCATTCCGAAAATCGTGCTTCAGCCGTTCCTTGAGAACGCTGTCATCCACGGCTTCCGCGGCCGCAAGGAGGAAGCGGCGATCGAGGTGACGGCGGAGCGCGCGGCGCAAGACAACGAAGAGGTGCTCGTCCTGCGCATTCGCGACAACGGCGTCGGGCTGCCGGAAGGGTTCGACGTGCGGACCGCGAAGGGCATCGGCATCCGCAACGTGATCCAGCGCATTCGGCTGTACTGCGGGCCGCAGTACGGCGTCGCCGTCCGGCCCGCCCCGGGCGGGGGCGCCGAGGTTGAAATTCGGCTGCCGCTCGTCCGCGACGAAGAAGAAATCGAAAGGCTGAGAAGGAGCTTATGGCATGAAGACGATACTGCTGGCGGATGACGATCAATACGTCATCGAGGGACTGATGAGGCATATCCCGTGGGACGAACTGGGCGTCCGCGTCGTCGGCACCGCCGCCGACGGGAAGGAAGCGTTCGAGAAATTCCGCGCGCTGAAGCCGGATATCGTCATTACGGACGTCTACATGCCCGAGATGGACGGCTTCCAGCTGACGGAAGCGATTCTCGCCGTCGATCCGGACGTGCCGGTCGTGTTCTTGAGCGGCTATGACGATTTCGCGAACGCCCGGAAAGCGGTATCCTTCGGCATCCAGCATTTCCTGCTGAAGCCGCCGAGCCTGACGGAAATCGTGTTCGTCGTCCGCGAGGTCATCGAAGCGCTGGACGAGAACCGCGAGCGCGACGAGCTGCTGAAAAAATACGTGAGCCAGCAGCATGTGCTCCGGCAGTCGATGCGCGACGCGTTCTTCCGCGATCTGCTGTCGACCCGGTACCGGCCCGACGAGCTGCCGGAGCAGCGGATCGCGTTCATGGAACTGCCGCCGCCGGACGTGTCGATCCAAACGCTCAGCATCCGGCTCATTCGTTCGGAGGCGTTAAACCGAAAGAAGGAGCGGGATTGGCAGCTGCTTCGTTTCGGAACCGGCAATATCGTGCGGGAGGTGCTGGCGCGGGAGCTCGAGAGCAGCGCGAACGTGTCGGCGGAGGTCGTCGAATATACGGATAAGGAGTTCGTCGTCGTCTTCTTAGGCGTAGACCCGTCCGCGCCGCTCCCGGCCGAGGCGATCATGAATGTATCGACGCACATCGTCGACAACGTGCTCAAGTTTATGAAAATTTCCGTCATGGGCGGGCTCGGCCGGCCGTACCGCGGCTATCACGCGGTCATCGATTCGTATCTCGACAGTCAGGTCGCGGTCGAGCACGCGGAAATGAGCGAGATCAACCGGATTTATCGGTTCGAGGACGTCCGCGATTCCAGCGAGGGGAAGCAAGCGTCCCTGGATTGGATCGGGAGAATCAACGAAGCGATCTACCAGAAGCAGCCGTCCATCGTCATGGAGCTGTGGCAGCGGTTTAAGCGGCAGCTCGAGACCGAAACCGCTTCCCTGCCCGTCCTGCGAGGCGCCTACGCGGGCGTCATCAGCGCGCTGTGGACGGCGTGGTGCGCGTCGTCGGACGAAGGCGCCGTCGACGTCGGGCTCGAGGAGCTGCTGCTGGCGCTCCATCGCTGCGAAAGCGCCAAGCAGGCGACCGAATGGACGGAGGAGCAGATCGGCCGGTGGCTGCAGCGGATGACGGAATCCGTGCAGGGGAAGAAAAGCCACGCGCTCGTCGAGCGGGTCGTGAAGGAGTACGTGGAGACGTGCTATCACAAAACGATTACGCTCGAGGAGATCGCCGCCGAGCTGCATGTGAACCGCAATTATTTGAGCCAGCTGTTCAAGCGGGTGACCGGGGAGCCGTTCGTTACCTATTTGAACAAATACCGGGTCGAAAAAGCGAAGGAGCTGATCGGCACGGGCAAATACATGATTTACGAGATCAGCGAGATGGTCGGCTTTCAAAACTCCACGTATTTCAGCCAAGTGTTCAAGTCGATCGCCGGCTGCAGTCCGTCCGAATACGTTCGGTAACATCATTTTCACGAGGAGAAACGGGGCGTAACGAAAATGAAATCCGCATTGCGCAAATTGAGATCGATCGACGCGCTTGAACGGATCGGCGCGGGGGCGGCCGATCCGCTCGTCGGCGAGTTCGTCCGCGAGGGCGCGAAATTCGCCGTCGCCGTTGACGGCGAGCCGCGGCTCGAAGAAACTTATTATACGGCCGCCAGGAAATTGCTGGATTGCATTAAGCCGAACGGGGACGGCCAGCCGATCTTGCAGGAGGGCGGCGTGTACTTCGGCTGCTGGCTGGAGAGCACCGGCACGATCAACGCGGAGCTGCTGTCGCGCTTTCTGCCGACGGTCGCGCGCGGCACGTTCGAGCAGTTCGCCGATTTGCAGCGGGAGGACGGGCTGCTCCCTTACAAGATCACCGGAGAGGGAGCCGTGTTCAAGCAAATTCAGCTCGTCACGCCGCCGGCGCGAAGCGTCTGGAACCATGCGGCGCTGCACGGGGAAGACGACGAGTACTTGCGCAAGATGTACGACGCGTTGAGCCGGTACGACGGCTGGCTGGCGGCGAACCGAGATACGCGCGGGACGGGCTGCGTCGAGGCGTTCTGCGCCTTCGATACCGGGCATGACTTGTCCGCCCGCTTCTGGCACGTGCCGGATACGCCGTACCGGAACGACCCGTCCCGGTACGACCCGCACTCTCCGGTGCTGCCGTTCCTCGCGCCGGATTTGACGGCGAGCGTGTACTGCTCCCGCTTGTATTTAAAGCGCATGGCGGAGCGGCTGGGCCTTGCGGAGGAAGCCGCGCGATGGGCGGAGCGGGCCGAGGCGTCGCTGCGCAGCTTGTTCGAGCACTGCTACGACGCCGGCGACGATTTCTTCTACGACGTCGACCGGACCGGCAGCTTCGTCCGCGTCCAGTCCGACGTGCTGCTGCGCGTGCTCGCCTGCGAAGTCGGCGACGATGCGCTGTTCGAGCGGATGCTGCGAAAATATTTGCTCAACACGCGGAAATTTTTCGCCAAATATCCGTATCCGTCGGTCGCGATGGACGACCCGCGGTTCGACCCGCACGCCGCTCAGAACTCCTGGTCGGGGCCGACCAATTTCCTCAGCCTCATTCGGACGGCGCACGCGTTCGAAGCGCACGGCCGGCATGTGGAGCTGACGTGGATTTTGCAGCCGATCGTGTCCGCGGTTTCGCGGATGGAACGGTTCGCGCAGACGTTGAACCCGTGGACCGGCGAAGAAGGCTATACGGAGACGTATTCGCCGGCGATTCTGTGCGCCTTGGATTTCATCGAGCGGCTGTGCGGCGTCCTGCCGACGCCGAACGGAGACGTCTGGCTGACGGGGCTGCTGCCGGCGACGCGCGATCACGGCGTCGCGCTGGCGGCGGAGACGGCTTATGCGCGGACGATCGACGGACGTTCTTATGAATTGGTCAACGGCGCGGACGAGTGCGAATGGTACGTCGACGGGGCGCTCGTCTGCCGGTTCCCGGCGGGCGTGCGGCTCGTGGCGGACCGGCGTGGCGCGCTCCAGTCGATCGTCGGCATGGCGGCGGGCGGCGTCGAGGGCGTCGTCGAATACGAAGGTCGCGCGTACCCGATCCGCCTCGCGGGGAACGAGGTCGCCGCGTTCCGGGACGGCCTGTTCGTCACGGCGTCCGCGCCGGGCGTCGCGTCCATTACTTATTAAGCGGGAAGGGGTTTAGCCGATGCTTCGCAAAGAAGACATTCAACTGAGGGATCCGTTCGTCCTCCCGGTCGAGGAAACCGGGGAGTACTATTTGTACGGGTCGACGGACAAAAATATTTGGAGAGGGCCCGCCACCGGCTTCGACACGTACCGGAGCAAAGACTTGGCGACGTGGGAAGGCCCGTTCCCGGCGTTCCGCCCCGGCCCCGATTTTTGGTCGGATACGCAGTATTGGGCGTCCGAGGTGCACCGGTACCAGGGCCGCTACTATATGTTCGCTACGTTCAAGGCGGAAGGCGTCTGCCGCGGCACGCAAATTCTCGTGTCCGACGGTCCCGCGGGACCGTTCGTCCCGCACAGCGACGGCCCGGTCACGCCGCGCGACTGGGAGTGCCTCGACGGGACGCTGTACGTCGACCGGGCCGGCCGGCCGTGGATGGTGTTCTGCCACGAGTGGGTGCAGGTGAAGGACGGCACGATCTGCGCGGTTCCGCTGACGGCTAATTTGGAACGCGCGGACGGGGAGCCCGTCACGCTGTTCGCGGCGAGCGAGGCGCCTTGGGTCGAACCGATTCGGGAGGGCGACGTGTACGTGACGGACGGCCCGTTCCTGCATACGTGCGCGGACGGCACCTTGCTCATGCTGTGGTCGAGCTTTAAGGGCGGCAAGTACGCGCAGGGGATCGCCCGCTCGACGACGGGCGGCGTGACGGGGCCGTGGGTGCAGGAGAGCGAGCCGCTGTACGAGAGCGACGGCGGGCACGGCATGATTTTTCGCGCGTTCGACGGACGGCTGTTCTTGGCGCTGCATACGCCGAACAAGACGCCCGACGAGCGGCCGGTGTTCATCGAGCTCCGCGAGGAGAACGGCCGGTTGAAGGCGGTATAGTTGGTGAAGCGACGGCAGCTTTCTGCTCCGTCGCTTTTTTCGTATGCGAATTAGCGGATGCCCTGTCCGTTATTTTGCCGTTGTACGTTGTTTCGCCGAAAATAACGGACAATGCATTCCGCTATTTGTCCGCACCGGCTTCGATCTTGACGTCCCAAATCGATAGGGATAAAGTGGGAACGTGTGCACCATGCCATGCTTGGAGGTCAGTCCGATGCTGAAACGGTTTTTCTCGTATTACCGACCCTATAAAACGTTGTTCCTCGTGGATTTCTGCTGCGCCGTCGTCGCGGCCGTGCTCGAGCTCGGCTTCCCGATCGCCGTCAATCAAGTCGTCGACCGGCTGCTGCCGAGCGGCAATTGGACGGTGATCGTCTGGGCGTGCCTCGGCCTGCTGGCGCTCTATCTTCTTACGATGTTCCTGAATTTTATCGTCATCTATTGGGGGCATAAGCTCGGGATCAACATCGAGACGGACATGCGGCGCGCGCTGTATGCGCATATGCAGAAGCTGTCGTTCCGCTTTTTCGACAACAACAAAACCGGCCATATGATTTCGCGCCTCACGACCGATTTGTTCGAAATCGGGGAGGTCGCCCACCACGGGCCGGAAGATTTGTTCATCGCGATCATGACGCTGATGGGCGCCTTCACGTTGATGGCGTTCCTCAACTGGAAGCTGGCGCTGCTGACGTTCGCGATCATTCCGCTCATCATGTGGCTCGTCATCGTCTGCAATCAGCGGATGACGAAGGCGGTCGACCGGATGTACCGAGACGTCGCCGATTTCAACGCGCGCGTCGAGGACAGCATCGGCGGCATTCGCGTCGTGCAGGCGTTCGCCAACGAGAAGCACGAGCGGAAGCTGTTCGAGGCGAACAATTTGCGCTTTCGCGACGCGAAAATTTTGCAATATAAAATCATGGGCTTCAACTTGTCGATCAGCTATATGCTCATGCGGCTCGTGCAGGTGTTCGTGCTGATCAGCGGGGCGTATTTCGTCATTCGCGGCGAGCTGACCGCCGGGGAGTTCATCGGCTTCCTGCTGCTGACAAACGTCTTCTTCCGGCCGATCGAGAAAATCAACGCGATCATCGAAAGCTATCCGAAAGGGATCGCCGGCTTCAAACGGTTCGTCGAAATCATGGATACGGCACCGGACGTGGCCGACGCTCCGGACGCTGCCCCGGTGAGCGGGCTGCGCGGCGACATTCGCTACGAAGGCGTGTCGTTCGGCTATGAAGGGCAGCGGCGGGTGCTCGACGGCATCGACCTCGCCATCCGCGCCGGGGAAACGATCGCCTTCGTCGGGCCGTCGGGGGCGGGGAAGACGACGCTGTGCAGCCTGCTCCCGCGCTTCTACGACGCGGATGAAGGGCGCATTACGATCGACGGCATCGACATTAAGAAAATGACGCTCGAATCGCTCCGGAAGCACATCGGCGTCGTACAGCAGGACGTGTTCCTGTTCTCCGGCACGCTGCGGGAAAACATCTCGTACGGCAAGCTCGACGCGACGGAGGAAGAGCTGTGGGAGGCGGCGCGGCGGGCGCGGCTCGAGGAGTTCATCCGCGCGCAGCCGGACGGGCTCGAGACGGTCGTCGGCGAGCGCGGCGTGAAGCTGTCGGGCGGGCAGAAGCAGCGCCTTGCGATCGCGAGGATGTTCTTGAAAAATCCGCCGATCCTGATTCTCGACGAGGCGACGTCCGCGCTCGACACCGAGACGGAGGCGGCGATCCAGCAGTCGCTCGCGGAGCTGTCCGAGGGGCGGACGACGCTCGTCATCGCGCATCGCCTCGCTACGATCAAGCATGCGGACCGGATCGTCGTCGTCACCGAGGACGGCATCGCGGAGCAGGGCCGGCACGAGGAGCTGCTCGCGATCGGGGGCGTGTACCGGCGGCTGCACGAGGCGCAGTTCGGTCCGGCGGCGGAAGAGGCCGTCCGCTAAGCGCTTAGGGCCGTGGGCATGTGGTTCGATCGTCCCTCGAGGGACGCTGGGCGCGGCCGAGTGGCTCCGCCGCGTCCGGCTTAACCGCGTTCGCGGCGGAGCCACTCGGCCATCCGGTCGATCGCGGCTTCGTGCGCGAGATACGGGAGATGGTGGCCGTACCCTTGATAGAGGTGGAGCTCGGCCGGGACGCCCAGCTCCTTCAGCCGCGCGTATAGGTCGAGGCCGTGGCCGACGTCGACCTGCGCGTCCGCGGTGCCGTGCACGACGAGCGTCGGGCAGCGCCATCGGCCGGCCAGGTGCAGCGGCGAGCGGGCGCGGTACGCGTCCGGCAGCTTCGCCGGCGCGTTGCCGATCATGCGCCGCAGCGTGCGGCGCAGGTCGACGCGCTCCTCGTACGTGCGCGCGAGATCGGCGACGCCGCCCCATTGGACGAGGCGGTGCACGAGCGGGTCCTCGGCGGCGGCGATCGCCGCGTTGACGGCGCCGCGCGAGAAGCCGAACAGCGACACCCGCGCGGGATCGACGAACGGCAGCGCTCGGACGAGCTCGATGATCGCTCGCACGTCCTCGCGGTCCGCGCCGCCGAACTCGTCGCGCCCTTCGCCGCCCTCGTCGCCGCGGTAGCAGGGCGCGATGACGACGAAGCCGCGGCTCGCGAACGAGTCGATCCAATGCGGGCGGACGCGGCCGACGCTGCGGACGCCGCCGCGGCAATAGACGATCGCGGGGAAGGAGCTTCGAGCGGCTGCGGCCGTTCGCGCGCCGGAGGCGACGAGCTCGACGGGCAGCTCGTCTTCGGGTAAGCCCGAGGCGGCTGAGGCGGCGCGGCGAACGGCGGCGTCCGCGCTTGGGCAGCCCGGGGGTACGCCGAGGTAGCCTTTCACTTTGTACGAATCCGAAACGTATGTAAATTTGACGATCATGCGGCACCTGCGCTTCGTTATGTCGTTTCGCGAGGAAGCCCCCGAGGGACCGGTTCGCCGGTTTCCGGGGGCTTCGCGCTGCGGGGACGTCTATTGCAGCCAAGCGTCTTCCGGCGCTTTCTTCTTCGGCGCCTTCACCTTCTTGACCAGCTTCGGCAAATGCTTCATGCCGCGGAGCATCGGCCCTTTGCACAAGGGGCAATCGGGCCCGGCTCCGGGCGCGGCGGAGGCGGCGAGTTCGTCGCGCACCCACGCTTTGCATTCCTGGTTCCGGCACCGCCAGATCGGTACGGGCGCCAGTTCCGGTTTCGACGTTTCGATCTGTTCCACAGGTCGCACCCCCCGCTTTACCATTCCCGCGGGTTTTCCGAATCATGCAGCGCCGTTGACACGGTGCTTCTTTTGATTCTATAATGGGAACCAAGTTCATACAAGGTGAGTAGAACCGGAGAATCACATCCATTTGCACAGGGCGAGAACTGGCAATTCGATGTGATTTTTTGCGTTAAGAGGAGCGATGTAACGGATGGCGTTCCATGGTCAAACCATACTTCCGGCCGTGCGCCGGATGAAGGATCTCGAGCGGCTGCTGCCGCTGCCGTACGAATATCTTGTGCTGCTCGATACGCATATCGGCCAAGTCAAGCCGGTCGTCGATTTGATGCGGGCGAACGGGAAGAAGGCACTCTTGCACGTCGATTTGATCGAGGGCCTCAAGAACGACGAGTACGCGGCGGAGTTTTTGTGCCAGTTCGTGAAGCCGGCCGGGCTCATTTCGACGAGGGCGAGCGTCGTCGAACGGACGAAGAAGAACGGCCTGCTCGCCATTCAACGGTTGTTTTTGCTGGATACGAATGCGCTTACAAAAGGCTACAAGCTCCTCGAGCGGACGGCTCCCGATTTTATTGAAGTGCTGCCCGGCGTGCTGCCGCATATGATCGCGGAAGTGCGGGAGACGACCGGGATTCCGATTTTCGCGGGGGGTCTCATCCGGTCGGCGGCGGACGTCGAGCGGGCGATCGAGGCGGGCGCGGAGGCCGTGACGACGTCGAACGCGGCGCTGTGGCGGGAGTTTGCCGGACGAAAGACGTAGAGGAGGAGTGATTTTTTATGGAAACGTATGTATTGTCGATCGATCAGGGCACGACGAGCACGCGGGCGATCGTGTTCGACCGCTCCGGGGGCGTCGTCGCGACGGCACAGCAAGAAATTCGCCAATATTATCCCCAGCCGGGGTGGGTCGAACACGACGCCGAGGAAATATGGATTTCCGCGCTCGCGGTCGCGGCGTCGGCGCTGTCCAAGGCCGGCATCGAGGCGAAGCAAATCGAGGCGATCGGCATCACGACTCAGCGCGAAACGGCCGTCGTCTGGGACCGTGCCACCGGCCGTCCGATTCACCGCGCGGTCGTCTGGCAGTCGCGGCAGACGGCGGAGCTGTGCGACGCGCTGCGGGAAGCCGGCCACAATGAGATGGTGCGCGAGCGCACGGGGCTGTTAATCGATCCGTATTTTTCGGGCACGAAGGTGCGGTGGCTGCTCGACCATGTGGACGGCGCGCAGGAGCGGGCCGAGCGCGGGGAGCTGCTGTTCGGCACGATCGATACGTGGCTCGTTTGGAAATTTACGGGCGGCGCGGCGCACGTCACCGATTATTCGAACGCGTCCCGTACGCTTTTGTACAACATCCGCGAGCTGCGTTGGGACGACGAGCTGCTCGCGATGCTTCGGGTACCTAGCGCCATGCTGCCGGAAGTGCGCTCCTCTTCGGAAGTGTATGGCCATACGGTAGAGCATCATTTTTTCGGCGCGCGGGTACCGATCGCCGGCATCGCGGGCGACCAGCAGGCGGCCCTGTTCGGGCAAGCTTGCTTCGAGAAGGGTATGGCGAAAAACACGTACGGCACCGGCTGCTTTATGCTGATGAATACCGGGGAGGAGGCGGTGCCGTCGGCGCACGGCTTGCTGACGACGATCGCGTGGGGGTACGGCGGCAAAGTGGAGTACGCGCTCGAGGGCAGCGTATTCGTCGCCGGCTCGGCGATGCAGTGGCTGCGGGACGGCCTGCGCATGATTAAGGCGAGCGCGGACAGCGAGACGTACGCCGGCCGAGTCGAGTCGACGGAAGGCGTGTACGTCGTGCCGGCGTTCGTCGGCCTCGGCACGCCGTATTGGGACAGCGACGTGCGCGGCGCCGTCTTCGGCCTCACCCGCGGCACGACGAAGGAGCATTTCATTCGGGCGGCGCTCGAGTCGCTCGCCTACCAGTCGCGGGACGTGCTGGACGTTATGGAGCAGGATTCCGGGTTGAAACTGCGCACGCTCCGCGTCGACGGCGGCGCGTCGGCGAACGATCTGCTGATGCAGTTCCAAAGCGATCTGCTCGGCGTCGGCGTGGAACGTCCGGTCGTGAACGAGACGACGGCGCTCGGGTCGGCGTATTTGGCGGGACTGGCCGTCGGCTTCTGGAGCAGTCGGGACGAGATCGCAGAAAATTGGAAGCTTGGCGCGAAATACGCACCTTCCGCCGATCCCGCGCGTATGCATGCATTATACGAGGGCTGGCGGAAGGCTGTCCAAGCGGCGATGGCATTTAAATAGACGGCGGGATTCCGCTATGTTACAATCATTTACAAGTTCATAATTACGGTGGGAGACTTGGAGACGCCTGATCGGACCGGTGCGCAGCAATGCGCGGCGGAGTCGGTTATGGGCGTCTTTTTGCTTTTGCGTGGCTGGCTTGAAGACGGAGAGGAGTGTGGGATAAAGATGTATACGAGAGAAGAAGCTTTGCGGCAGCTGGCGGAGACGGAGTACGACGTGTTGGTCGTGGGCGGCGGCATTACAGGGGCGGGCATCGCGCTGGACGCGCAGACGCGGGGCATGAAGACGGCGCTCGTCGAGATGCAGGATTTTGCGGCCGGCACGTCCAGCCGCTCGACGAAGCTGGTGCACGGGGGGCTTCGGTACTTGAAGCAGCTCGAGGTGCGCATGGTGGCGGAGGTCGGCCGAGAGCGGGCGGTCGTGTACGAGAACGGGCCGCACGTGACGACGCCCGAGTGGATGCTGCTGCCGATTTACCGCGGCGGTACGTTCGGGCGGTTCGCGACGTCGCTCGGGCTGTACGTGTATGACCGGCTGGCGGACGTGAAGCGGTCGGAGCGGCGGACGATGCTCGGGAGCGCCGAGGTGCTCGAGAAGGAGCCGCTGTTGAAACGGGACGGTTTGCTCGGCGGGGGGCGGTACGTGGAGTATCGGACGGACGATGCGCGGCTGACGATTGAGGTGATGAAAAAGGCGGCCGACGCCGGCGCGGTCTGCGTCAATTACGCGAAAGCGGAGGAACTGCTTTACGGCGCAGACGGGAAGCTGCGCGGGGCGCGCGTCGTCGATCGGCGCACGGGGGCCTCTTGCGAGGTGCGCGCGCGCGTCGTCGTCAACGCGGCCGGGCCTTGGGTCGACGCGCTGCGGGAGCAGGACCGGTCCAAGCAGGGGAAGACGGTGCGGCTGACGAAGGGCGTTCACCTCGTGTTCGACGGGGCGCGCTTTCCGCTGCGGCAGGCGGTGTACTTCGACACGCCGGACGGGCGCATGGTGTTCGCGATTCCGCGCGACGGGAAGACGTACGTCGGCACGACCGACACCGACTACGCCGGCGACCCGGCTTCTCCGCGCATGTCGCTTGCGGACCGGACGTATTTGCTCGCTGCGGCGAACGCGATGTTCCCGGCGCTGCGGTTGACGGCCTCCGACGTCGAGTCGAGCTGGGCGGGCCTTCGGCCGCTCGTCTACGAGGAAGGGAAGGCGCCGTCCGAGGTGTCGCGCCGGGACGAGATCTTTGTTTCGCCGTCCGGGCTCGTGACGATCGCGGGCGGCAAGCTGACGGGCTATCGGAAGATGGCGGAGACCGTCGTCGACCGGCTCGCGGCGCGGCTCGCGGCATCCGGCGCCGGACCGTTCGGCCCGTGCGTCACCCGAACGCTGCCGATTTCGGGCGGCGACGTCGGCGGCTCGGCGGGCTGGGCGGCGTTCGCGCAGGCGCGGATGGTCGAGGCGCAGGCGGCCGGGCTGCCGCTCGACGCGGCCGCGCGCATCGCCCGCCGGTACGGCTCTAACGCGCCGGAGGTGATGCGGTACGCTTCCAGCGGTCGGTCGCCGGATGTACGCGCGGGGCTGCCGCTCGACGTGTACGGCATGCTGATGTACGCGATCGAGCGGGAAATGGCGCTGACGCCGGCCGATTTCTGGGTGCGGCGTACGGGAGATTTGTACTTCGACATCGCGCGCGTGCGGAAGTGGGGGGACGCCTCGGTCGAGGCGATGGCCCGGAAGCTCGGCTATTCGCCGGAGGAGAAGCGCCGCGCGAAAGCGGAGCTGGATCGCCTCGTGCTGGAGGCGACGGAGCCGGAGACGTGATGATCGAACGCCCCGAGACGGCGAATGCCGCTTCGGGGCGTTGTCTATTTTAATACGTCTTGTCGAGCAGCAGTCCGTTCATGCCGAGCCAAGCCGGATACGCGCCTAGCCGCGGCGCGTAAAGCGGGAGCCCCGCTTGCGCCGCGCGAAGGTTCGGATGGAGCAGCGCCGACGTCGGAGCGGCCGCGATCGCTGCGGCGATCCGGTCGATCGCGCCGGCCAGTCCGCCGGACCCGGTCAGCTTGCGGACCGTTTCCCCGTAGCGGCTCGTCAGCGCGTCGGCCAGCCGCTCTTCGTCGACGGCGAGCGCCCCGTCCGGCAGCCTGCGGATGCCGGCGTCCTCGAGGCCGTCGGCCGGCAGCCGCGCGACGAGCCGCGCCGTCGCCGGGTGCAGCGCGCCGGAGGCGGCGGCGGCGCTGCCGAGCAGCGCGTTGTACGCGCCGGCCAGCTCCTTCGCCGCATTCGCAGCCGCGGACGCGTCCGGGCCGACGGTGAGCCGCACCGGCTCGCCGCCCGCACGCTTCAGCGTCGCCAGCACGCGGCCGTTATCGAGCGGCACCGTGTTGGACGACGACGTGCGCGCCTCGCCGCCGTTCACGCGGTAGCGCGCGTCGACCGCGGCTTCCGTCGCCGCGTCGATGCCGCTGTCCGCCGCCGCGCTGCCCGCGACGTCGCGTACCTCGAACGCGTAGTCCGAGCCGGTGCCCGGCGCGGTCAGCTGCAGCCGCACCGTGCCGCCCGCCGCGTCGCGGATGACCGATGCGCGCGCTTCGGCGCCGGACGCGCGGATCGCGTCGCGCAGCTTGCCGAGCGCGGCGGCGTTCGTATCCGCCGCGTCGATGCGCGCCTCGGCGTACGTCGTCCGCCCGGCGGTCGCGATCGCCAGCCGGTGCGCGCCGGCTGCGAAGCCGCCTCGCTGCTCCGCCGGGAGCGCCCGGCCGGCGTTCCGCTGCGCCGCCGCGACGCGCTCGACGACGATGTCGTACGCGTCCGGCTTCGCCCGCTCCGTCGCCGCCGCCGTCGCCGCGTCGGGGTTCGACGACGCGGCCGTCATTCGCTCGAACACGCCGCTCCTCGCCCGCAGCGCCGCGGCGCGCGCCGCGTCCGCGCGGGCGGCGACGTCGCCGAGCCGTTCGGCGGCGGAGGCGGCGAAGCCGAGCAGCGCGTTCGCGTCCGGCATTCGGTACGACGCGGCGTGCGGGCGGGCCGCCGCCGCGGAGGCGGACGCTTGGTACCACTGCTCCGTATATCGATATTGCTGGATCGCCGATTCGGGGATTCGCACCAGAACCGCCTCGTTTCTCCATGAAATCGAAGAGAATTCTGCTTCCAGTATACACCTAGCCAGTTGCTGTATGGTATATTATTCCGGTCGAAATTACGGTGGAACGGGGGACGGGGCATGAACACGGAAGTAACCGTGCGATGGTCGAGGGAGGAAGACATCCCGGCGCTCGCGGCGCTGAACAACCGGGTTTGGAACGAAACCAATTCGCCGCATGTCGCCGAAGTGACCGAAGCGGAGTACCGGGAGCGTCATGCGGTCGGCAGCGGGCTGGTGGCCGTCGCGAACGGCGCGGTGTGCGGCTTGATCGTATGGCGCACCCCGTCCCGCATGGAGAGCAACGCCCATGTCGCCGAGCTCGCGATCGCGGTCGATCCCGATTTCCAAGGGCTCGGCATCGGCCGCAAGCTGGTGGAGGCGGCTTGCGTCGAGGCGAAGGCGCAAGGGAAGCGGAAGCTGAGCCTGCGCGTCATGTCGACGAACGAGAAGGCGATCGCGTTTTACGAGAAGCTGGGCTTCCGCGCGCAAGGCCGGCTCGTGGACGAATTTTGCATCGGCGGCCGGTACGTGGACGATATTCTAATGTATAAAATGCTGCACGACGACGCGGGCCGGTAAGACGGGAGGATCCCCCGGAAGCCGGACCGCTTTTGCGGCTGATCGCGCTAATCGGGGCGTCGCCTTTTGGGCGCGGGTGGCGCCTTGGCCGGGTGGAACGGGCCTTCGCCGGGCGAATAAGCCCGCACTGGCCGGTGGCGTCGCCGCCTTTTGGCGCTTCAGCCGCCCGCCTGCCGCAACGGTGCGCCCCCCGCTACCGCGCGAGCGCCCCTCCCTCGGGCGAAGATGGGTAGGGAGTACGCATAATAAGGAACCGGTGGTTCCATAACAAGCGTACCTCCTACCCATAAGCCCGCGCTGGCTGGGGGCGTCGCCCCTCCCTCGGGCGAAGATGGGTAGGGAGTACGCATAATAAGGAACCGGTGGTTCCATAACAAGCGTACCTCCTACCCATAAGCCCGTGTCGGTCGTTGGGCGCAGGGGTGGCGCCTTGGCCGGTGCGGCGGCCCTCCGCCAGGCGAATAAGCCCGCGCTGGCGGGTGGTGTCGCCGCCACTAGGGCGCTGCAGCCCCCCGCCTGCCGCGCAGCCGCACGGATGCCCCCGCCTGCTTCGCGGTGCGCGCCCGCCCTCCGCAAACCCGCGCTGGCACGAGGTTGTCATTTACGAAACCGGCACGTACCGCTATACTGGGGTATTGAAACGCGGGTAGAAACGAAGGGGGAAGACCCATGAGTTTCGTCACGAAATTGAAAGCGCTTTATCAAAATTTGCGCATCAAACATAAAGTGATCGTCCTGATTGCCAGCGTCATGCTGCTGGTCTGCTTGAGCGGGACGGCGGTGTTCCAATACGTCTTCGACGTATACGACCGCGAGCTGTACGCGCAGGCTTCGCAATCGCTGAACACGTCATCCTTCGGGGTGGAGACCGAGCTGCGCAAAATGGAGCGGCTGTCGTTCCGCATCGCCACCGACCCGATGATCCAGCAATATTTGCTGGATGTAAGAGACGAAAGCACGAATTACGACCAATTCCTTACGTCCACGGAGCTGCGCAACCGGATGGTGGAGCTCGGCGGCTTCGAGAAATACGTGCTGTCGATTCAGCTGCACGACATCGAAGATTTCGAATACCGCACGGGCAACCAAGCGATCACGACTCCGGAGGCGCGCATGCGGATGATCGCGAAGGAGGCCGCGGAGGCGTCCGGCGGCAACCGGTGGATTTATCCGGACGAGAACGACCGAGCGCTGTCGGCGGCGCGGGAAGTTCGCTCGTACCGCAATCTCGAGCTCGACCGGATCGGCTTGCTGGCGGTTCGCATCGACCTGTCGGCCATCGCGCTCGATTACACGCGGGGCATTAACGCCGACGGCGCGCACTTCGTCGTGATGAGCGATGGACAAGCGATTCTTCCGACGGAGACGGAGCTGCCGTTCCCTGCGGAGGAGCTCAACCGCCATCTGACGCAGCGGAGCGGGTACGACATCCTTGCGCTCGGGGGCGATCGGTACTTTCTGACGTACGCGAAGTCAAGTTACATCCCATGGACGTATATCGTGCTAATGCCGTACGAGGAGTTGTTCCGGGCGATTTTGACGGTGAAAAACATCGTTCTCGCCGTATTCGCCTCGCTCTTCCTGGCGGCGGTCGTGTTTTCCGTCCGGTTCGCGAAAGGCATCACGGGTCCGATCGAAAGCCTCAACGCGAAAATGAAAAACGTGCAGAAAGGCAACTTCACGTATGAAGAAGAGCCCGGGGAGCGGCATTTCCCGATGGACGAGACCGGGCAAATGCACCGCAATTTTCGTATCATGCTAGACCGCATCAACGAGTTGATCAATGAAAATTTCAAAAAGCAGCTGGCGATCAAGGAGTCCGAATTCAAGGCGCTGCAGTCGCAGATCAATCCGCACTTTCTGTACAACACGCTCGAATCGATCAATTGGAGCGCGAAAATCAGCGGGCAGCGCGATATTTCCACGATGGTCGAATCGCTCGGGTATTTGCTGCGCAGCGCGATCAGCCACAAAAACCCGCTCATTCCGCTGAAGGAAGAGCTCGAGATGCTGCGGCACTACGTCGCCATCCAGCGCGTGCGGTACGAGGAGAGGCTCGATTTCGAAGCCGACGTGCCGCCGGAGCTCGAGGGGTGCATCGTGCCGAAAATGACGCTGCAGCCGATCGTCGAGAACGCGATCCATTACGGCGTCGAGCGCATGATCGACCCTTGCCGCATCCGCGTCCGCGCGGACGTCGCGGAGGGCCGAATCCGGCTCGTCGTCGAGGACGAAGGTCCGGGCATGACGAAGCAGGCGCTGGAGCAGTGGCGGGCGGGCGAGCTGCCGACGCGCGGCTCGGGCATCGGACTTCGCAATATCGACGAGCGGATTCGGCTCATGTTCGGCGAGGAGTACGGTCTTACGCTGGAGAGCGAGTACGGGGCGGGCACGCGGGTGACCGTGACGCTGCCGCTTGATCGGGAGGAGGAGCAACATGTATAAAGTGCTTTTGGTCGACGACGAGCGGATGATCATCGAGGGCATCTCCCGCGTCATGAAATGGGACGAATACGGCACCGAGCTCGCGGGCACGGCGCGCAACGGCGTGGAAGCGCTCGATTTTATATTAGAGCATCAGCCGGACATCGTCATTACGGATATTCGCATGCCGGGCCTCGACGGGTTAGAGCTGATCGCGCGCGTGCGGGAGCAGGAAATCGATGTGCCGTTCATCGTGCTGTCGGGCTTCGGGGAGTTCGAATACGCCCGCAGCGCCATGCAGTACGGCGTCAAACATTATTTGCTCAAGCCGAGCAGCGAGGAGGCGATCGGCCGGTCGCTCGGCGAGGTCGTCGCGGAGCTCGACATGCGCCGGAACAAGGAGCAGTTCGTCTCCCGCATGGAAGCCGAGTATAAGAAAGTGATGCCGCACGCGAAGGAGCAGCTGCTTAAGGAATTCGTCATGAACAAAACGTACGGACGGAGCGACTGGGAGCGGTACCGCAGCTTGTTCGGCATCCCGATCGAGGAGCGGGTGCGTCTCGCTCTGTTCCAACCGGAGGAAGCGTGCGAGTTCGAGCATTTGTTCGCGCTGAAAAACATTGCGGAAGATATTCTCGGCTCGAACAGGTTGCTGCTCGGCACGACGATCGGCCAGCATGTGCTGCTGCTCGTTCGCGACGAGGGAGAGAGCGGCACGCTCGCAGTCGATCTCGGCGCGATTAAAACCGTCTTCGGCAGCTTCTACAAAATGGACGCGACGGTCGCGCTGAGCGAGCCCGACGAGCTGGCGAACGCCCGCGCGATGTACCGCGAGACGCTCGAGTGCTTAAATCATCGCTTCTATCTCGGCGAGGGCAGCTTGATTACGAAGCGGGACATCGCCGGCGGCGACGAACGAAGCGGCGAGGCGGAGCGCGAAATCGAGATCGACGAAGAGCGGCTCGCAATGCTGATCCGTTCGGGGCGGGTAGAGGACGCCGCGGCGTTCGTCGACGAATTTTTCGGCAGGCTGACGTCGCTTCGCATCGGCGCCGAGGTAGCGAAATCTTATGCGATCACGCTGTTCATGGCGGCCGTCCGGCAGGACGCCGCGCGGCTCGACGAGCATATGGAGGAGCTGACGAAGCTGGGCGGCGCGATGACGCTGCAGTCGCTCCGCGAGACGGTCGAGTCGACGGTGCGGGCTATCGCTCTTCGCCATTACGAAAGCAACAAGAAAAAGCATTCCTCCATCGTGCAGAAGGTGCTCGACATTATCGAGGCGAACCTCGGCAACCCGTCGCTGACGCTGAACAGCGTCGCGGGGGAGATGCTGTACATGAACCCGGACTATTTGGGCAAACTGTTCAAGAAGGAAGTCGGGGAAAAGTTCTCCAACTACGTCATGAAAGCGCGGATGGATAAGGCGATCGAGTCGATTTTGCAAACCGACGACGTCAAAGTGTTCGAGCTCGCCGAGCGGCTCGGCTTCGGCGACAATCCGCAATATTTCAGCAAAGTATTTAAAAAATATACCGGGTATTCTCCCTCGGAATTCAAAAGGGCGCCGTAAATCGGCGCCCTTGTTCATGTTCCGAATCGCTCTTTGATCAGCCGCGCAGCGTCGGATCGGCCCGACGCGCCTAAAGTTTTCAAGATGAGGCTGATATAGTTTTTTACCGTGCCGATCGACAAATGGAGAGCGTCGGCGATCTCGGCGTTGCTTCGGTCCTGCAGCAGCAAATAAATAATTTGCCGCTCTCGCGCGGAGAACTGGGCGCCGAGCTTCTCCCAGGGCTGCCGATCGGCAAGGCGTGCGATGTCGTCTTCCGTCATCTCCGTTGGCTGCGTTTCTAGCCGGGCGAAGCCTTCGGACAGCTTCCCCGCGATCGAGTTCGGCATCACCAATTGGCCGGAAACCACGGATTGAATCGCTCTGACGATGTCGGCCGTCTCCCAATCCTTCAGGATAAACCCGCTGGCCCCCGCGATCATCGCCTTGATGATCAGCTCGTCGTCGCGCTGCGACGTCAGAATCAATATATGCATGCTGGGATGGCTGCCCTTAATGAGTCTGGCCGCTTCCAACCCGTTCATATCCGGCATGTGCAGGTCCAGCAGGACGACGTCGGGTTTTGCGGCCGACGCCAGTTCGACGGCTGTCCGCCCGTCCCGCGCCGTGCCGACGACCTCGAACCCCTCTTGGAGTTCAAGGATCGTTTGGAACCCGTCCCGTATAATCGAATGATCGTCCGCTATCATGAGTTTGATTGGTTTCACCTATGCCGACACCTCTGGTGTGAATTATGAAATTTCCGACATCGTTTCCGCGGCAGGCAGCGGAAGAAGAATCCGCAGCCGGCAACCGCCTTGCTCGACCGCTTCCACCTCGAACTGTCCTCCAAGCTTCGTGACGCGCTCCCGCATCGCCGATAAGCCGAAGCCGAGCTTCCATTTTTTCGGCATGGCCCCGTTATCCGTCAGTTCGAAATGAACGCAGCCGTCCTGAATCCGCAAGGCGAATCGGAATTCCGAGCATCGCCCGTGCCGAATGCCGTTGGTCAAGCCCTCCTGCAGCGCCCGATACACGGTGATTTCCTGCTGCGCCGACATCGGAGGAAGATCGTCGGCGATCGCGTGCAGCACGCGGACGCCGGCGACCTGCTCCGTTCGGTCGATCAGCTCGAGCAGGCTTCCCTTAAAGCGGATGAACGACTTTTGCTCGTATAGCGTATGGACGGATTTGCGGACTTGCTGCAAGCTTTCGAGCACTTGCGTTCTCGCCTGCTCCAGCTTCGCCACCGCCTGCTCGGTCCGCTGGTGCAGCGCGAGCTGTTTGCCCGCCTCCATGCCGACGAGCGCCGTCGTCAGCGTATGGCCGATCAGATCGTGAATGTCGCGGGAAATGCGCATTCTTTCTTCCATCAACGTTTTCTCTTCCAGCTGCAAATGAGCGGCTTTCAGCTTGTCGTGCGCCCGATTCAATTCCTCCTTCTGATCGTTCAGCATGCGGGCGGTATAGCAAAACGCGAAGTTCATTCCGTATTCCATCATGCGAGGAAGGACGAAGCTGACTTCCCCGAACGGCGGCATGCCGAAGTGAAAGTAAACCCCTAACGCGAAACCGAGGTAACAAGCGACCGTAAACGGGCCGCTAAACCGGATGGGCGCGCGAAGGGCGGCCTCGGTAATCATGATGAAAAAGTAAATTTGGGGGATGAACGTCCCGTCGATGATCTGCAGCGCGAACACGATGACCCATTGGAGCAGGAACAGGAACCGTCCGGGCCCTCGGAGCAAGCTCATTTCAAGAATGCGGTATCTGACGATTTGCAATAGGGTGAAAGCGCTGGCAAGCGTCGTGACGATGAGACGGTCGGCCGGGTTTTGCAAGTATAGAAAAACGAACGTAATCAGCAGCGAGAGGTACAGGATCGTATGAAAAATAGGATGCTTTAAGTTCATGATTCGCTCCCGGCAGGTTCGATGAAAGTAAAAGAAAGGATTTCCTTTCGATTATACCATACCGGTGCGGAGCCCCATGCCTTTTTTGTGACTTTTTCACTCGAAAATGTGACCTTCTATGACCTATTCCTTAGTGTGAGCTTCCCATAGTATGAGAAAAGGCGGATGAAAGAAGTACGTGAGTCGAACGTCCTTAAGGAGTGGGAACATGAGGAGCTTTAAGTTTGCAAAAGGGTACATTGCCGTTATCATTGCGATCCTTTCGGCTGCGGCATGGGGGGGCTTCGCGGGCCCCGCATCCGCGAGCATAGCGGGGTTTACGTCCTTCAGCGTGGACGGAGAAAATTATCTCCCGTACGGCGTAGCCGTGGATGCTTCAGGAAACGTTTACGTCACGGATTACAACAATCACCGCATTCTGAAGCTGGACCGGGAGGGGAACTATTTGTTCTCTTTCGGCGAACAAGGAACCGGCGACGGTCAATTGAACAGGCCGAACGCGGTGGCGGTGGACGCTCAAGGGAACGTGTACGTGACGGATTCCATGAACGATCGCATCGTGAAGTTCAGTCCGGACGGCGATTTCATCGATTCTTTCGGAAGCGGCGGAACCGGGAACGGGCAATTCGACGCTCCGGCCGGCATTGCCGTTGCCCCTTCCGGGCTGATCTATGTGTCGGATACGTACAACCACAGGGTACAGGTGTGGAGCGCGGACGGAAAGTTTCAGTATGCGTTCGGGTCCGGAGGCGAGGGCTACACGCTTAATACGCCAGTCGGGATTGCAGTGGATAGCGAGGCGAACGTCTACGTGGCCGACAGTCGCCATTATCGGGTGGTGAAAGTAGATGCTCTGGGCAAGTGGATCAAGTCCTACGGCAGGATAGGAACCGACCAGTTTCGAACGCCGTACGGCGTCGCCGTGGATGCTTCCGGCAATATTTTTGTATCGGACGCTTTCCATCATCGCATTCAGAAATTGGACCAAGACGGGAATATTCAGGCGATCTACGGTGCGTACGGCGGCTTCGCGGGAACCGGAGACGGGGAATTCAAGTCTCCTGCCGGGCTTGCGGTCGACGCTTCCGGAACGCTGTACGTCGCGGACAGCGGCAACAGCCGCGCGGCGATCGTCGTACCGATGACGGACACGGCGCCTGTGCCGGTGTATTCGCATCATATCGCGGCACAATTCGAGCTCGACCGCATCGCGGTGGATCCTTCGGGCATCATTTATGCGCTGGACGCTACGAACGATCGGATTCGGAAAATCGACCGGAGCGGCGCCATCGTCGCGACGTTGGGGGTCACGACTACCGGCGTCAGTCTGATCAACGACCCTACGGGAATCGCGGTAGATATGGCCGGGAACATCTATGTATCCGAGTACCAGCGTATTCAGGTATTCTC
Organism: Paenibacillus sp.; assembly: GCF_035645195.1. NCBI lineage: Bacteria > Bacillati > Bacillota > Bacilli > Caryophanales > Paenibacillaceae > Paenibacillus > Paenibacillus sp. The sequence goes on from NZ_DASQNA010000022.1 coordinate 232,968, forward strand.
CAAGACGGGCAGCATGGCAAGACAATACACGTCTTCATCGTTTAAGGGGCTAGCCGATATCGCTGTAGACGGCTCGGGAAATATGTATGTCATTTCTGAAAATGATACAGGAATGCATGTGCTCAAGGTAAGTCCCAACGGGGAACTGCTGCCGTTTTCGCATCCGGATATGACGCCATACTCTCTAACCGTAGACCATAGGGGCAACGTGTATGTCAACAATGACATCGGAAACACGATTAAGCTGAATGATCAAGGGACGCAACTGGCTTCCTACAAAGGCCTTTCGATGGGGTCGGAGTTGCTGGTCGACGTTGTCGTGGACTATGTAGGGAATATATATGTTATCGATCTTATGCATCGGACGCTTCAAAAGATGGACTCGACTGGGAAGCTCCTTTACGTCAACGTGTCATACCCGAATCAACACACAGGCTTGCCCCTTAGCTTGGGCGTGGATGCTTCGGGGCGTGTATATATGGTGGACATGAGAACCAACGAAATCATTAAGATCGGATTCGTTCCGGATGCGCCGACGAACGTGAGCGCCGCGGTTTCGGCGCAGGGCGGCGAGGCGACCGTCAGCTTCACGCCGCCGCCGATTAACGGGGGCGATAAGCTTCACCGTTATACGGTGACGTCGAGTCCGGGAGGGATTACGGCGACGGGGTTCGGCAGTCCGATCCAGGTGACGGGGCTTACGAACGGCACGTCGTACACGTTCACGGTGACGGCGGCGAACGGCGATGGGACTTCGGCGGCGTCTGCGCCTTCGAATCCCGTGACGCCGACGACGGTGCCTGGGGCGCCGACGGGCGTGTCGGCCGTTGCGGGCAACGGGGAGGCGACGGTGAGCTTTACGCCTCCGGCGAGCAACGGAGGCAGCGCGATTACGGGCTACACGGTAACGTCGAGTCCGGGGGGCATTACGGCGACGGGCGCGAGCAGCCCGATCGTCGTAACGGGCCTCGCGAACGGCACGGCGTACACGTTCACAGTGACGGCGACGAACGCGGCGGGGACGTCGGCAGCGTCAAGTGCCTCGACGGCTGTGACGCCGAGGACGGTGCCCGGGGCGCCGACAGGGGTGTCGGCCGTTGCGGGCAACGGGGAGGCGACGATCAGCTTCACGCCGCCTGCGAATAACGGAGGCAGCGCAATCACAGGCTACACGGTAACGTCGAGCCCGGGCGGCATCACGGCGACGGGCACGAGCAGCCCGATTAAGGTGACGGGCCTTGCGAACGGTACAGCCTACACGTTCACGGTAACGGCGACGAACGCGGCGGGGACGTCGGCAGCGTCGAGCGCGTCGACGGCCGCCACGCCGAGGACGGTGCCTGGGGCGCCGACGGGCGTGTCGGCGGTCGCGGGCAACGGGGAGGCGACGGTGAGCTTTACGCCGCCGACCAGCGACGGAGGCAGCGCGATCACGAGCTACACGGTAACGTCGAGTCCGGGCGGCATTACGGCGACGGGCACGAGCAGCCCGATTGTCGTAACGGGCCTGACGATCGGTACTTCGTACACGTTCATGGTAACGGCGACGAACGCGGCGGGGACGTCGGCAGCGTCGGGCGAGACGAATAGCGTCACGCCGATGACGGTGCCGGGTGCGCCGACGGAAGTTACGGCGGTCGCAGGCAACGGAGAGGCGACGATCAGCTTCACGCCGCCGATCAGCGACGGAGGCAGCGCAATCACAGGCTACACGGCAACGTCGAGCCCGGGCGGCATTACGGCGACGGGCACGAGCAGCCCGATCGTCGTAACGGGCCTAGCGAACGGCACGGCGTACACGTTCACGGTGACGGCGACGAACGCGGCGGGCACGTCGGCGGCGTCGGGCGAGACGAATAGCGTCACGCCGATGACAATGCCGGGTGCGCCGACGGAAGTTACGGCGGTCGCAGGCAACGGGGAGGCGACGATCAGCTTTACGCCGCCGACCAGCGACGGAGGCAGCGCAATCACAGGCTACACGGTGACATCGAGTCCGGGCGGCATTACGGCGACGGGCGCAAACAGTCCGATTATCGTAACGGGCCTCGCGAACGGTACAGCCTACACGTTCACGGTAACGGCGACGAACGCGGCGGGCACGTCGGCGGCGTCGGGCGAGACGAATAGCGTTACGCCAATGACGGTGCCGGGTGCGCCGACGGAAGTTACGGCGGTCGCGGGCAACGGGGAGGCGACGATCAGCTTTACGCCGCCGACCAGCGACGGAGGCAGCGCAATCACAGGCTACACGGTGACATCGAGTCCAGGCGGGATTACGGCGACGGGCACGAGCAGTCCGATCGTCGTAACGGGCCTCGCGAACGGTACGTCGTACACGTTCACGGTGACGGCGACGAACGCGGCGGGCACGTCGGCATCGTCGGGCGAGTCGGATAACGTCACGCCGATGACGGTGCCGGGAGCGCCGACGGAAGTTACGGCGGTCGCAGGCAACGGAGAGGCGACGATCAGCTTCACGCCGCCGACCAGCGACGGAGGCAGCGCGATCACGGGCTACACGGTAACATCGAGCCCGGGCGGCATTACGGCGACGGGCACGAGCAGCCCGATCGTCGTAACGGGCCTCGCGAACGGTACGTCATACACGTTCACGGTGACGGCGACGAACGCGGCAGGGACGTCGGCAGCGTCGAGTGCGTCGACGGCCGTGACGCCGAAAACGGTACCTGGAGCGCCGACAGAAGTTGCGGCGGCCGCGGGCAACGGAGAGGCGACGATCAGCTTCACGCCGCCGATCAGCGACGGAGGCAGCGTAATCACGGGCTACACGGTAACGTCGAGCCCGGGCGGCATTACGGCGACGGGCACGAGCAGCCCGATCGTCGTAACGGGCCTCGCGAACGGTACGTCGTACACGTTCACGGTGACGGCGACGAACGCGGCAGGGACGTCGGCAGCGTCGAGTGCGTCGACGGCCGTGACGCCGAGAACGGTACCTGGAGCGCCGACGGGGGTGTCGGCCGTTGCGGGCAACGGAGAGGCGACGATCAGCTTCACGCCGCCGACCAACGACGGAGGCAGCGTAATCACGGGCTACACGGTAACGTCGAGCCCGGGCGGGATTACGGCGACGGGCACGACCAGCCCGATCGTCGTAACGGGCCTCGCGAACGGCACAGCCTACACGTTCACGGTAACGGCGACGAACGCGGCGGGCACGTCGGCGGCGTCGAGCGCGTCGACGGCCGTGACGCCGATGACGGTGCCGGGTGCGCCGACGGAAGTTACGGCAGTCGCAGGCAACGGGGAGGCGACGATCATCTTCACGCCGCCTGCGAATAACGGCGGCAGCGTAATCACAGGCTACACGGTAACGTCGAGCCCGGGCGGCATTACGGCGACAGGCACGAGCAGCCCAATCGTTGTAACGGGCCTCGCGAACGGCACGGCGTACACGTTCACGGTGACGGCGACGAACGCGGCGGGCACGTCGGCAGCGTCGGGCGAGACGGATAGCGTCACGCCGATGACGGTGCCGGGAGCGCCGACGGACGTAACCGCCGTCGCAGGCAACGGGGAGGCGACGGTGAGCTTTACGCCGCCGACCAACGACGGAGGCAGCGTAATCACGGGCTACACGGTAACGTCGAGCCCGGGCGGCATTACGGCGACAGGCACGAGCAGCCCAATCCTTGTAACGGGCCTTGCGAACGGCACGGCGTACACGTTCACGGTGACGGCGACGAACGCGGCGGGGACGTCGGCGGCATCGAGCGCAACAGAGGAAGTGACGCCTGCGAGCGGAAATGCGGCTTTGAGCGGGCTGCAGCTTTCCTCCGGTACGTTGTCTCCAGACTTCGACGCGAACGTTTCGACCTATTCGGTATATGTGCCGTTCGACGTGGCATTCGTTACGGTTACCCCGACGGTAGCCGACGCGGAAGCGACGGTCGCCGTGAACGGGACGCGGACGGATACCGGGACGGCATCGGAACCTGTAGGGTTGACCGCCGGGTTGAACACGATCGAAGTGCAAGTCACCGCCGGGAACGGGAAGCGGTTGAAGTATACGATATCGGTCGTGCGAGTAGTGCCGCCGAAACTCGAGAAGGTAACGTTGAACGAAACCGTGTTTTCGTATGTCACGGGCTACGACCGCTTGGTTGTGACAGGAAACGTACGCACGGTCGAAGCGGGAGGATCGCTGGCGCTGCATTACGATGTGTTGAACGAGCAAGGCCAAACGGTGACGAGCGCCGTATACGAATTGCCTGCAGGCGAAGGCGAGACGGCGTTCGGCCACGGCTTCGATATCGATCCTGGTCTGTTCCCGAGCGGCGATTACGCGCTTCGGTTGACGGCGACGGATCGGTGGAATCCGTCGGTAACGATGTCGCTGCCGTTCAGCGTAAGCAGCGAGCCTCCGTCCATGCGAGCGACGATGGAGAAGGAGGATGGCGGCACATACTTCGACGACGAGTGGACGAATCTGAGCGTGACGGTATCCGTGTACGGAGCGAACGACCCGGCCGCGATGACATTCTCCTTGAACGGGGAGCCGAAGCGGGCGTACGCCAACGGCAGCAAACTCGCGCTGACCGAAGAAGGAGTGCACGCGCTGGAGTTCCAAGCCGCCGACCGCGCGGGCAACGTATCGACGTTGGCGGTCCGCGTCCGGATCGATCGTACGCCGCCGGTCCTGACGCTAATCGGACCTTCGGAGATGGAACTGACCGTCGGCGACCAGTATGAAGAACCAGGGGCCGAGGGGGCGGACGATGTCGGCACTGCAGGTCCTGTAACGGTCGACGGCAAGGTTGATACCGGCGCGAGCGGAACGTATACGCTTCGCTATGTCGTAGTCGATTTGGCGGGCAATTCGGCGGAAGCGACGAGAACCGTGAGGGTTCGTCCGCAGCCCGAACCGGAGCCGCAGCCAGAACCAGAGCCAGAACCAGAGCCAGAACCAGAACCAGAACCAGAACCAGAACCAGAACCAGAGCCGCAGCAAGGAACCGCGACGGCTCCTGCCGCCGACAACGGAGGCAGCAACGCGGCGCAGGTTCAACTTTCGCCGAATCAAGCTTCGGTGGGCGGGCTCGAAGGCATCGTCACCGTAGTCGTCCCGCCGGGCGCCGTAAGGTCTCAGGGCACGGTGACGGTCGCGGTCGTCTCCGCGGAGGAGGCTCCTCCGGCCGCAGGGCTTCAAGCGGTCAGCGAAGTGCTCGAATTTACGAGCACGGCGGGACGGTTGTTCGACGAACCGCTGGAATTGACGTTCCATTACGAGCCGGAACGTCTCGCCGAAGGCGCTCGGCCCGCCGTATATTATTACGACGAGCAGGCGGAACGGTGGGTCTTTATCGGGGGCATCGTGAACGAAGACGGCCGAATCGTCGTCAGCGTGAACCACTTTACCAAGTTCGCCGTGTTCGCGTACGCACCGAAATCCTTCGCGGATCTGGGAGGGCATTGGGCGGAGACGTATACGGAAAGACTCGTCGGCATGGGCGTCATCGACGGCTTCGAAGACGGGACGTTCCGTCCCGAGGCGGAAGTGACGAGGGCGCAGTTCGCCAAAATGATCTCGGAAGCGCTGGGACTCGCGTCCTCCGGAGCGTCTCCAGCGTTCGACGACGACGCCGAAACGCCGGATTGGGCGAAGCGAGGGGTCGCTGCGGCCGCGGCAGCGGGCTTGATTCGAGGGTACGAGAATGACGGCCGGACGACGTTCCGAGGCCACCAAGCGATCACCCGGGCGGAGATGGCGGCGATGCTGGCCAGAGCGTTAAGTTCCGACGCGTCACGACCCGGAGCTGCGACTCGACTCGTGGACGAGGAGCAGCTGCCCGAGTGGGCGAAGACAGCGATCCGGACGGTCGTCGATGCCGGAATTATCAACGGCTACGACGACGGGACGTTCCGCCCGAGCCAAGCGGTGACAAGGGCGGAAACGGCCGCCATGATCTATCGATTGCTCGAAGTCTTGCATATTTAGAGGGCTAAATACAAATAATATGTTTCGGGGCGCTGGTCATAGCCCCGTCAAGTAGACAGTAAGAAAAGAGTATGTTAAGCGGCGATCGTTTCCCTGTATTCGACTGGGGAGCGGTCGCCGAGTTTTTTCTGAAAACGTTCGGTGTTGTAGTACAAGATGTACTCAGCAATTTT